>JASIGB010000071.1:0-6252 GCA_030045355.1 Bryobacteraceae bacterium | reverse complement strand
TGGCCGGCTGCGCCAGGTTTCTCACCTAGCCATACACGCCGCATCTTTTGCGAGTGTGATCGCGCTCGGCGGCATGATCCTGCTGCTGGTGGTGGGCGCGCAAATCCTGAGCTGGTATTGGGTTGTGCTGCTGTTTGCCGCGGGGCTCGCGGCCGGCGCCTACCGCTCACGAACCGAACTGCGGTCCTCCTACGAGGTGGCGCAAGCCATCGACCGCGAGCTCAGCTTCCACGACGCGCTGTCCACTGCGTATTATTTCGGCGATCATCGGGATCGCGCGCCTTCGCCCGAATTCGTTGACCAGCAGCGGCGGGTGGCGGAGGATTTGGCGCGATCGGCTGATATTCGGCGCGGGGTGCCCTTCCGGATGCCGCGCAGCGCGTATGCGAACCTGGCGCTCGCGGCGGTGGCGCTCGGCATGTTCGGACTGCGCTACGGCATCGAGCGTAGCCTGGATCTCGGCTCTCCGCTGGTCCACATCCGTTTCGACGGGCTGTTCGGAAATTCGCAGGTGGCCGATGCTCGCCGGGGAAGCACGCCTGGCGATCGCGATGGTCAACGCGATCCGGGCGTCGAGCAATGGAACGCGAACACCAACGAGCGCGACCCGGCTGCGGACGCGGCCCGGCAGTCCGTGGAAGATCCCGAGGCGAGTAATACCGGCACGTCTCCCGATGGCGCGGCCAAGGCCGACGCCACCAACACCGAGCAATTGCCGCCGGGGACGAATCCGCTCGATTCGGGCGAGAAGGGCGATCCTTCACGCCCGAGCGATCAGAGCGCCAATCCATCGCAGGGGGCGGACCCGAAGTCCGGACAGCAGAACGCATCGAAGGACGGCAAGGGCGATTCGAAAGATCCCAACCAATCCGGCAATTCCAGCCAGGACTCAAGTCTGGCAAGCAAGCTGCGCGACGCGTTATCGAATCTGCTGGCGAAGATGAAGCCGCAGTCCAACCAACCCGGCGGACGGCCGAACGATTCGTCGCAATCGGCGAGCACGCGCAACCCGCAAGCTGACAAGCAGGACGGCGCGCCGAAGTCGCCCGGCCAGGAGCAGGCCGACGCAAGCGCCGAGTCGCGTTCGGAGGGCGAGCAGCAGCAGGGTGGAACGCAGCAGGCATCCCAGGGCAAGAGCCAAGGCCGCAGCGACAATCAACCCAATTCGCCGGACGGCAAGAGCGGCATCGGCCGGCAGGACGGCGACAAGGCCGCGCGCGAAGCTGCCGAACTGGCTGCCATGGGCAAGATCAGCGAAATCATCGGCAAACGCGCCGCCAATATTTCTGGCGAGATGATGGTGGAGGTTTCGCCCGGCAAGCAGCAGTTGAAGACCCAATATTCTCAGCAGAACGCCACGCACACGGATGCGGGCGGCGAGATCAACCGCGACGAAGTGCCGCTGGCGTATCAGCAGTACGTCGAGCAATATTTCGCCCAGATCCGCAAGCTGCCGGCAGCAAAGCCAAAGCCCGGCGCGGCTTTAACGCCGGACTCGAAGCCGAAGAACGCGCCGTCCAGTTTGCCTTGAGCCGGTGATGGCTGAAGAAGTCGCTTCCCCACAGTGTTTCTGGGCGGAGGAGTTTGACCTTTCCGCGCTCACCTATCCACAATTCCTGGCATTCTTCTTCGATCGGCCCGTTGTAGCCGATAACGAGCAATACGATCTATTTCGCGGCGGAACTGACCACTTCGTCGCATCGACTCCCGCAATTGTTGTCGATCATCTTCACCGGATGTGCTGCGATCTCTCCGGCTTGGTCAAGGTGTATTCGCACGAGCAGCTCGACCAGGGTTTGTGGGCGGTTTTCGGCGCGGCGATCAGTTGTGAACGATATCTCGTTGATCCCTCGGTTGACCTTAGGGCGCGGGTTACGTGTGTCGAATCGATGTACTTGCCGTTCCGGGACGTGGTGGCGAAGAGCAAACTCGGCAAGATGGATTCGTTCTATTGGATGTGGTGGGACATGATCCTCCACAGGTTTCCCGGCAAGACCTCGAGCGTCAGCGATCTTTTTCCACGCGATGGCCAGCAGATTGATATTAAGCAGCTAATGGAAGCGGTACGCGCCCGGTATGAGTCCACCCGCGCCTACGCGGCCCTATCCGGCGACGCCAAGGAGATCCTGGAGGCGATCCACGAAACGCTCCTCAAAATACTTGCACTCGAACACCCAGCTTGCCAATGGAGCGCGCTTCACGGCCTGGGCCACTCACCTCATCCGGCGCGCGAGGCCGCGCAAGAATATCTCCGGCTTCATCGAGCGGAGTTAAGCGAAGAAGACGCAGAATGGGTGGGTTGTTGCGTCATAGGCAAAATCATGTGAGCAAGCATTAGAGCTCGACGCCCGCGTCTCGGGCGATTCGGGCTGCCAAGCCTGACTTGAGGTCCTTATTCCCGTGAACGGGCACCGAAATAATCTTGCGCTCACCGGGCTTGAATACATGTGGTGGCTGCCTTTGATCCGGCGAAGTATCCATCCGTTCTTCTCGATCAGCCGGCACATTTCAGGCCCGCTGACCGATTTCACACGGCCACGTCCATGGATGCGGATGCTCGGCTCCGGCTCCTGGCCCTGCTCCCGAAGGACCTCCAGCACGCCGGCGATCGCTTCGCGGATGTTCTCTCGCAACTCGTCGATGGTCTCGCCCTGCGAATAGCAGCCGGGAAGCGCGGGGACTTCGCCCCAAAACCCGCCTCCAGGATCTTCGTGGACGACGACAGTATAGGTGCGCATGACTGACTTTTATTTTCCATCCTTGGTCTGCGCGACCGCCTGCGCCAGGTAGTTCACCACTTGCGCTTCGTCGCGTGCGACCTCGTAGTACGCGGCGCGTAGAAGCTGGTCCTTGCGGTTGATCAGCGTCTCGCGAATATTCTGCTGCACGCGCGGGTCGGTGAGCTCGCGCTGGCCGGCCGGCTCCTTGGAATAGATCTTGAAAATGCGATAGCCTTCGGCCGTCTTGACCACCGGAGTGATGCTGCCCGCCGGCGCCGCCTGGATGGCCGCGCGAATCTCGGTGTTGGCCTTTTCGAGCGCGGACTCCGGCACAAAGCCCAGATCGCCGCCGTTGGGCGCCGTGGTGGGATCTTCGGAGAAATTCTGCGCCAGGGTGACGAAATCCTCGCCCTGCTTCAAGCGCGCCACCAGCATGTCCATCTTCTTGCGCGCCTGCTCGTCGTTCTGCGCCTTGTCGTTCTTTAGATTGCGCACGTTGGGATCCGGCATCGGCGACACCAGGATCTGCGCCAAGTGGACTTGAGGCTCAGGGAAATTGAAGCTGCTCTTGTTGGCGTTGTAGAAATCGCTGACGTCCTTGTCGGAGATCGAAATATGCGAGGTGATCTCCTTGTTGAACAGCTTGGTGATGCTCAGGTCGCGCTTGAGCTGCGCCTTCATGTCGTCCACGGTCATTTTGCGCGCTTCGAGCTGCTTTTGAAACTCCTCCTGCGTATAGGGCGCGCGCAACTCGGCGAAGCGCGATTCCACGTCGGCGTCGGTCGCCATCAGGCCCAGCTTTTCGGCGCGTTGCAACATGATTTCGTTATCGACGAGGGTGCGCAGGACTTCCAGCTTCTGAATCTCCATCTGGTCGGCGCTGGGCTTCTCACTCGACGACATGAACTGCGCCTGGTACTGCTTGTCGAGATCGGCGTAGGTGATGACGCGGCCGTTCACCGTGGCAGCCACGTCGCTCGATACCGCGTGCTTGCACGCACACAAGGAGAAAACGGACGCCAGGGCCAGGAGGGAAAAGAAAACACGAAACATTCGCAGGATGTCTTTATTCTACCGTCTCCTGTTACAATCGCGCGCATGAGGCTGGCACGCCTGTGGATGGGCTCGCTCGTGGTGCTGGGGCTGGTCGCGGCGGGTCATCCTGCAAATCCACCCGCGAGTTCGCCCGCCAACGATTTCCGTTTTGCGATCCTGGGCGACCGCACGGGCGACGCCCAGCCGGGCGTCTACGAAGAGATCTGGCGCGAGGTCGATCGCGAGCATCCCGATTTCGTCATCAACGTGGGCGATTCGATCCAGGGCGGCCACGACTCCACTGCGACATCGGAGTGGCAGGCGCTGCGGCGGCTCTGGAATCGCTATCGCTATCCGCTTTATCTGACTCCCGGCAATCACGACGTCTGGTCGCGCGAGTCGGGCCTCATATACGAACAACAAACCGGCCGCCCTACGTTTTACAGTTTCGACTACCAAAAGGCGCATTTCATTGTGCTCGACAACAGCGAGGCCCCGGACTTAAGCGACAGCCTGCCCGAAGATCAGATGCGGTTTCTCGAACGCGACCTGGAGCGCAATCGCGATCGCGAGCCCAAGTTTATTTTCTTCCACAAGCCGCTGTGGCTCCTTCCGGTGACGTTTCAGAACTCCCGCTTCGCCTTTCATCAACTGATCACGCAGTACGGCGCGTATTTCGTGGTGAGCGGTCACGTGCATCAATACGTTCACGGACGCCTGGATGGCGTCACGTATCTCTCGGCGCCCAGCTCCGGCGGCAAGCTGAAAGGCCAGGGCTTCGACAAAGGCTGGTTTTACGGCCACGTTGCAGTGACGGTGAAGGGATCTGACGTGGAGATCGCGGTGAAAGAGATCGGTCTGCCGTGGGGGCAGGCCCGAGTGATTACGGCCGGTCGCTCGACGGCGGCACCAGTCCCTTGATGCGCAAGAACGCGCCGATAATGCCGTACATTTCGTTGTCGTGCGCGATGTTCCAGTTGAGGAGGCCGAGCTTGGACATCTTCCAGCGGAACCAGGTGACCTGGGCCGCGCCGGCCTTGTCGGTCATCGAGGCGTAGACGGGATCGCAGTAATCGAAGGAGGCTTTGAGCGAGACGACCAGCGAGGACTTATCGGTCTTAGGCTTCTCGAATTTTGCCTGGGCGGTGGTTTTCTCGCCGGTCACCACCTGGCACATCAGCATCTGCGCATCGGCGACGTGCGCGACCATTTCGGCGAACGTGCGCACCTGGGGCGTGGTGCGGAACGAATAATCTTCGGCCGGCATGCGGTCAGCGGCCTTGAGCAGACTGGGCTTCACCAACGCGTAGCTCTGGCGCGCATCGTCGCTGAACGGATTTTCCTGCGCGAGGAGGACCGGCGCGGCCGCAAGGATCAGTAGGAGAGTTTTCATTTGCCCACCAGGTGTTTCAAGTCTTTGTTGTTCTCGTTGCACACGTATTCGAGCAGTTCGGTGTCAGCCAACAGCTTGAACGGTTCGGTGATGGTCCAGGGTTTGGTGTAGGCCTTGGGATCGTCGACCGTAATGACGACATCCATGTGCCCGAAATCTTTGCGGTGGAAACGTTCGGTGACGCGCTCGGCGTCGGTAGCCGGGTGCCCGTCATTGTCGATCCAGCCGTGATCGTTGAAGCCGGAGGTTTCGGCCACGAAGTCGTCGCCTTCCCAATGGCCGATCGAGTAGCCCTGCCAGGTGGGATTGGGATCCTTGGGCAGTTGGCGGCCGTCGGTGAAGATCTGGCGATAGCTGTGAACGGCCTCGTAGAGAATGATCACCATTTTTTTGCTGTTGACGATTTTCCACGGATAGGGAACGGCATCGGAGCGGGGAACGCCGCCGGGAATGCAGTGCCCGGTGGGATCGTCAATGCTTTCGGTGTCGCGGCGATGCTGGTAGAGCGCCGCGGCCCAGGGCTGCATGGGCAGCTCGCCCGTTTTCGCGTCGGTCACGACGTTGATGAACAGGCGGGTCGTGGGGTCCCAAATCCCTGAGATGTCGATGCGGCCGTCGGGCCTGCGCGGCGCCGGCGCCGTGAGATTGGGTTTGCCGTCGGCCAGGCGCGGAATTCCGGGAGTTTTGATATCGAACCATTGCGCTGGGGCGAGGGGAGGAAAACCCAGGATCAAAAGGTAGAGAGAGGCGGAAATTGCTTTCGTCATGAAGATCACGCCAGCATCACGCAAATGCGGGCGCGCAGTCCGTATCAGTATACCTGCGCGCGGGATGCGCGCGGGAGAGCATCTTGGCACCGCAGAAAAGCTAAAGTTCCGCGCTAGGAGTTCGATAAGTCAGCAGAGGAGTGTGTCGCATTCATGATCTCGCTGCGTAAAACCGCTTCCGAGCTCGAACGGCTGGAGGAACTGCACCGTACCGCGGTCCACTGCTATGCGGAAGCGCTGCACTCCACCGAACAGAACGCTATCGAGCTGGACTCGGCGCAAACCGCGCATTTCCGCGCGCAATTGCAGACTCTGCGTGACCGGTTGCGGGCCGATG
>JASIGB010000750.1:0-3106 GCA_030045355.1 Bryobacteraceae bacterium | reverse complement strand
GTCCGCACTGCGACCTATCGGGCCGCGCGTGTCCGCGAAGAGGGAATGACGAGGTCGAGGCTTTTCGGCAGTTTGACACTTTCCAGTTCCACTTCCCGGCTGTCTCGGAATGCAAAATATGGCGGTGTCTTAAGATTGTCAACGAGTCGCGCCAGGACGCGAATCCGAACATCGCCGAAGACGTGAATCGTCACCAGCCCGCCGCGGTCTGTTTCCCAACGCTGGGGCGAGTTGGCGACGTCGTTCCATACTTTGGTGTGCTCATACGCCATGAAGATGGAGGCACCCTCGATCGGCTGACCGCTTATGGAAAGCGCCCGGGCGCGAAAGGATCGCTCGGGGAGGCGGCGGACGGTAAGGTCAACATTTCTTAGGTGGGGGTCTTCGGGTTTGATTTCGAGTGTTTGTGACGTTGGAGCGTATGGAGATTCGTCATCCGGATCCTTGAATGGGCCGTAGGGGTTCGCTATCAGCAGGTAACGCAGCCCGGGGGACACACCCTCAAATCGAAATCGGCCGTCCTCATCGACAAACTTGGATTGAATCAGCTTACCTGCGGGATCTTGAAGTTCAAGATAGACACGCGCCAGACTGCGGCTGGCATCCCGGACAGTTCCTTCTATCGTTCCATTCCAGTCCAGCACGAAATCCGCTTGGACGGGCAAGCCAGGCTGGAAATCCTTCTTCTTTAACCGACGATCGGCCGCGATTTGGTTGGCTGGTACATCGATCACGCTAAGCGTGTAGTCGTCCGGCCGCAGGCCAATAACTTCGAAGATGCCCTGCGAATCGGTTTTTACAACGGTATTCACGGATGAGCCACTAACCTTGACTCGTGCGCCAGCCAAGGGCTTGTAAGTCGAGTTCACCGTCATTCCCAAGGCGTCTTCAGGCAGCGATTTCCGGATCTCGGAAGGAAGCTTCGCACTGCGAACTTCGCCGATGATTCGCGCCTCGTTTGGCAACGGTGGTTTTCGCAGTAAGCGAAGATGAATCTCTTCTCTGGAGACCGGCTGAGCAAAACCCAGACAGGGCATCGTGTCCACAATCGGAAGGTAGCGAGTGAGAAGGCCTTGATCGGGTTGACCGCTGATGAAGAAGGGTTCCCCCTCCCAGAAAGTGCTGTGGACCAACAGAACGAGATGGGGCCACCAGGGAGGAAATCCCCAGAATTGCTCCTGCACGCGTCCTACAGCCCAATCGCCCGCCCATCGGCCGGAGACTCTTACCCGGTGGCCGACCAAGATCAATCGGGCCGTGAAGGCCATGTGCCCAGGGCGTACTGGCTTCACGAATAAACCCGGCCCGCGACACTCAATGGCCATGTTCACATTTGAATAAATCGCGGCCATTGCGAATGTACCAGCGAGGAGGAGAACTCCGACGAGTAGGCACTCGATGAATACTGCGGCCACTTTTCTCGGGAAGGGCCTCGGTCCGGGATTGAATATGGTGGGCCAGCCAAATCTGCCCGTTGCCAGCCAGAAGGCACCGAACAAGACGAACGGCGCCGTCCAGCCCGCCAACCGCGGGAGTAACGCCAACGTCCAGCGAGACTCTGCAAACACGAAGATGGCTATGATCGCGGGAAGCAGAGAAAGAATCCGTAGCAGCGGCCGGTTTCTTTTGCGGATCGCAAAATACGCGCCGATTACAGCAGCATAGAAAAGAGAAGCCAGTTCGACAGCCGTATGCAGGAACGGCTGTTCGAAGACTCCGCTTCCGTCCGGTTTCCAGATCAAGTAGCCAGCGCTCGGATAGGCAAGAACGAAGGCCACAATTGGGGCGCTCAACAGGAAAAGCAGGGCCGCGCGCCGCCAGTTCCGAAGCGAGACGAACGATGCGGCTAGGAATACAAAGCCCAGGGCGCCGGGTCCCCATGCCTGAAATCGGTTGGTCCACCAAATCGGTGAGCTGGGATCGGGCTCGATCCACGAGCTGCCGGTGATCACGAGCCCGAGCACGCCGATCAGGACTCCGAGCGCTATGACCAGCCACGTCAGACTCCTCCGCGTCAATGGACTGTCAAGCAATGGGCATTCTCTCCAGCGTCAGTCTTAAATCGTTCGAATTGCGAAATCTTTCACACGCCAATGCCAAAGTTTTTGACACCGTGCGTTGCCTGGAGGTTCCGAAGCCCTGCCCACGTAAATTCTTGTTGCGGCCCGCAGGCGGCTTGCGGCATATTGGAATGGAACGACCATGTAGGGCGCAGCCGAACCTCAAGCAGCAATCGAGCACCGCAGCAATCGAGATTTGCGCGCCCGAACGGGTCAATTGTATGGGCTCTGGCGATTCTCGATGGCGGACGACTTTCTGTTTCTCACCGAACTTGTGGGCCTCAAGGTCTATGACCTCAAGGGCCGCCGCCTGGGCCTGGTCAAAGACGCCGCGCTCGTCCCGCTGATTCATCCTTCGCGCGTGGACCGGTACCTGGTGGGCGGGGGTTGGGCGTGGCTCACCATCCGGCACGATCAAGTCCGCTCCATTTCGCTCGAAGGCATTTACCTCAAAGACGAACAGCTCACACCGTACCATTCCGACGAATACATGCTGCGGCTGGTGCGCGACCTGTTGGACCAGCAGATCATCGACGGACAGGGGCGCAAGGTGGTGCGGGTGACGGATGTGACGTTCCACTTGCGGCACGAGGCCGACGGCGACTCGATCGACATCGTGGACATCGATATCGGGCTGCGGAGCGTCTTCCGGCGCCTCGCCCAGGGCGCGGTGCCGCCGCGCTGGATTCGCCGGATGCAGAGCATCATCGCGCCGCATTCCATCCCCTGGGAGCATTGCAGCATTATCGAAGCCGACCCGCAGCGGCGGCTGCGGCTCAACATCAGCAACAAGATGCTGGAGCAAATGCATCCGGCGGACCTCGCCGATATCGTGGAAGAGTTGAGCCCGGACGACCGCGAAGCCATCTTCGAGACCATCGATCACGAAGTGGCCGCCGAGACGCTTTCCGAGATGGAGCCGGACGTACAAGCCAGCATCCTGGAGTCGCTCGAGACCGAGAAGGCCGCCGACATCGTGGAGGAAATGTCACCGCACGAAGCGGCCGACGCGCTGGCGGAGCTCGAAGAAGAGACATCGGAAGAGA
>JASIGB010000749.1:0-2822 GCA_030045355.1 Bryobacteraceae bacterium | reverse complement strand
ACAGCATCGAAGTCACCGACGCGCAGACCCGCCTGGCGCGCGCTCGCGACAATCGCGTCAACGCGCTGTACAACTACAACCTGGCTCGCATCGATCTGGGAACCGCGACCGGAACTATCCAGAGCATGATCCAGTGAGGCATCGCATGAAGAAGATTATTCCAATCCTGATTGTTGTGGCCGCCGCGGCCGGCGCCGGATATTACGTTTACGGCCGGCTGCATCTCAAGAACACCAATACGTTGACCGTTTCGGGCAACCTGGAGCTGATGCAGGTGGACATTTCGTTCAAAGTCCCCGGCAAGATGATCGAGCTCAATGTGGACGAAGGTTATTACGTCAAGAAAGGCCAGGTGATCGCACGCATCGATCGCGACCAGGTGGTAAGCCAGCGCAGCCGCGACGAGGCCAGCCTCAACAATTCGCAGTTTCAATACGACCAGATGGAGACTTCGGTCGAATGGCAGCGCCGGACACTCGATAGCGACATCGCTCTGCGCACCGCAGAGTTGCGTTCATCGGAGGCGCACCTGGCCGAACTGGTAGCGGGGTCCCGGCCGCAGGAAATCCAGGAAGCGCGCGCCTCCGTGGCTGACGCGAAGGCGCAGAATGAGCAGGCGCAGGCCGATTGGGTTCGCGCGCAGGATCTTTTCAAGGACGACGATATCTCCAAGCAGCAATACGACCAATACCGCACGAAATTGGATTCCACCACCGCGCTGTTGCGGGAATCCAACGAACGTCTGGCGCTGGTGGTGGAAGGTCCGCGCCAAGAAGATATCGATGCCGCGCGCGCCGACGTGGTCCGCGCCCAAGCGGCGCTGGAATCGGCCAAAGCCAATCAACTGGAGTTGAAACGCCGCGAACAGGACGTTCTGGCGCACCGCGCCGACATCGCACGGGCCCGCGCGCAGGTGGCCATCACCGATTCGCAGATCGACGACACGGTGGTGCGATCGCCCATCGACGGCGTCGTGCTAGTGAAATCGGCCGAAGTGGGCGAAGTCCTGGCCGCCGGAACCACGGTGGTGACCATCGGCGATATCAACCATCCGTGGCTGCGCGCGTACATCAGCGAGTCGGATTTGGGCCGCGTGAAATACGGCCAGCCCGCGGAGCTGCGCAGCGATTCGTTTCCGGGCAAGACCTATCCCGGACGCATTTCCTTCATCGCGTCGGAGGCCGAATTCACGCCCAAGCAGATCCAGACGTTCGAAGAGCGCGTGAAGCTGGTGTATCGCATCAAAATCGACGTGGACAATCGCGGTCACGATTTGAAGCTGAACATGCCCGTGGACGCGGACATCAAAGTGGGGAGCGCGAGCAATGAACCCCGCGCCTGAAGTGCCCGTCACGAAAGACGCGATTATTCGTGCCGTGAATCTCACGCGGCGGTTTGGCCACGCCGCGGGACGCGGCTCGGAAACAATGACCGCCGTGGACCGCTTCAACATTGAAGTGGCGCGCGGGGAAATTTTCGGCCTGGTCGGCCCGGACGGCGCGGGCAAGACCACGACCATGCGCCTGCTGTGCGGGTTGCTCGACCCGACCGAAGGCGAGGCTTGGGTAACGGGGCACAACGTAGTGAACGAGCTGGACGCGGTGAAGGACCGGATCGGATACATGGCGCAACGCTTTGGCTTATACGGCGATCTGACGGTGGACGAGAACATGTTCTTCTACGCCGATCTGTTCGCGCTCTCGAAATCCGAACGCGAGCCGCTGATCCAACGCTTGCTGCGCATGACGCGCATGGAGCCGTTCCGCTCGCGCCGCGCCGGTAATCTCTCCGGCGGCATGAAACAAAAGCTGGCGCTGATGTGCACGCTGCTGCATCACCCCGAGGTGCTGTTTCTGGATGAGCCGACCAACGGCGTGGATCCGGTGTCGCGGCGCGATTTCTGGGCGATTCTGTATCAGCTCGTGCGCGACGGCTTGACGGTCTTCGTGACCACAGCGTATCTGGATGAAGCCGAGCGCTGCAACCGCGTGGGCCTGATGAGCCAGGGCCGCATGATCCGCTGCGATTCGCCGTTGGCATTGAAACACAAATTCGAGAAGATTTGTTTCGAGATCGAAACTTCGGATCAGCGCGCCGCGCGCGCCGTGCTGCAGGATGCCGAACCGTACGGCGCGAAGCTTCATCTGTTTCTGCCGCTGGGCCAGACGCCGGATCGCGTAGAAAGCGCACTGGCTGCCGCGGGAGTGCATCTGATCAGCATCCGGCCTATCGTGCCGTCGCTTGAAGACATATTCATCGGGCTGATTCGGGAGTCGCAAGATGCCGCTTGAGAACAACGCGGTGGAAATTCGCGAGCTAGTGAAACGCTTCGGAAGTTTCGTCGCCGTGGATCACGTCAACCTGGACGTGCAGCGCGGGGAAATCTTCGGATTCCTGGGCCCGAACGGCGCGGGCAAATCCACGACCATCCGCATGCTGTGCGGATTGCTCCAGCCAACGTCCGGCAGCGCGACGGTCGGCGGCCTGGATATCGCGGCGCAATCGGAGGCCGTAAAACAGAACATCGGTTACATGTCGCAGCGCTTCTCTTTGTACGACGACCTGTCGGTGGAAGAGAACATCGATTTTTTCAGCAACATTTACAGCGTACCGCGGGAGCGCCGCGCCGCCCGCAAGGACTACGTGCTGAAGATGGCTGGGATCGAGGAACGGCGCGCGAGCCTGACCAGCCTGCTTTCGGGCGGGTGGAAGCAACGGCTGGCGCTCGGCTGCGCGATCTTACATGAACCGCCAATTCTGTTTTTGGACGAACCGACCTCGGGCGTGGACCCGATCGCGCGCCGCGCCTTCTGGGATTTGAT
>JASIGB010000748.1:0-2578 GCA_030045355.1 Bryobacteraceae bacterium | reverse complement strand
CAGAATATCGGAATGTTGTGAAACGGAGTGCATGCGCCACACATTGCGGACTGTTCCGTTGAAGCGTAAACATAGATCATGACGATCACAACGAAAGACAGGCTGGCGGCCAACTGCATTGGAGGGGAGTGGCTCGCAAGCGAGAGCACCGAGACGGTGGAGGTAACCAACCCGGCGACGTCGGAAAGCCTTGCGAGCGTCGCCCTGGGAGGCGGTGAGGATATCGGCAAAGCAGTGGCGGCGGCCGCGGCTGCGTTTCCTGCGTGGCGACGGACGCCCCCCGCCGAACGCATCGAATATCTGTTTGCGTTCAAACAGCTTTTGGAAACGCATTTTGACGAAATCGCCAGACTCACCACGCTCGAAAACGGAAAGACCCTGGCGGAATCGAAGGCCGAGCTGCGACGAGGCGTCGAGAATGTCGAAGTGGCGTGCGGGATTCCGACGCTCATGCAGGGCTACAACCTGGAAGATGTTTCGAGCGGCATCGACGAGATCATGATCCGGCAACCGCTGGGAGTGGTGGCCGCTATCACGCCGTTCAATTTCCCGGCGATGATTCCGCTGTGGTTTCTGCCATACGCGATCGCCTGCGGGAACACATTCATCCTCAAGCCTTCCGAAAGGGTGCCACTCACCGCGCGCCGCATCGTCGAGTTGTTGCACCAAACCGGGCTCCCGCGGGGCGTGGTGAACCTGGTGGTGGGCGCCAAACCGGCCGTCGACGCGCTGTTGCGGCATCCCGAGGTGAAGGCCATCAGCTTCGTCGGATCCACGCCGGTGGCCAAGTACATTTATGCCGAAGGCGCGCGGCACGGCAAGCGCGTGCAATGCCAGGGCGGAGCGAAGAATCACGTGGTGATCATGCCGGATGCGGATCTCGACATGGCGGCCAAGATCGTCAGCGACAGCGCGTTTGGTTGCGCCGGGCAACGCTGCCTGGCCGTTTCGACCGCCGTCGTGGTGGGCGAAGCTAGCGCCAGATTTTCCGATGCCATCGCCGGGCTCGCGTCCGGCCTGCGCGTGGGCGATGGATTGGATGAAAACGTTCAGATGGGGCCTGTGATCTCGGCGGAGAGCAAGCGGCGCATCGAGGGCGCCATCGCGAGCGGCGTGGAGGGCGGCGGCCGGCTGTTGGTGGATGGGCGCGGCGGCAACGGCAATCGAGGTAACTTCCTGCGTCCCACAGTGCTCACCGGCGTCGGTTTCGAGCATGCGCTGGCCACTACGGAAATCTTCGGTCCTGTCCTTACGCTCGAACCCGTGGACGGCCTGGACGAAGCTATCGCATCGATCGCCAGGAATCCGTATGGCAACGCGGCGTCCATCTTCACCACCAGCGGCGTGGCGGCGCGCAAGTTTCGCTACGAAGTTCCCACGGGCAACGTCGGCATCAATATTGGAGTCGCGGCGCCGATGGCCTATTTTCCGTTCAGCGGCTGGAAGGACAGCTTCCTAGGCGTTTTGCACGGACAGGGGCGCGACGGCGTGGAATTTTACACCGACAAAAAAGTCGTGGTCGAGCGCTGGCCAAAAGAATGGTCGCGAAAATTCTGATTGACGAACGCGCCGGTGCGGAGGGAGACTAACCCGGCGATCCACCTCGCTCGAAGCGGATCTTTTCCGCGCGCAGCAGGCGGATGAAATCGGGAAGCTCATGCAGCGAAACAATCCCGCCGGAAGGCGCGTGCTGGGCCAGACGCCGCGATTCGTCCGGATCGTTCATCATGAGAATCGCGTGGACGCCGGCAGTCCGGGCCACCTTGATTCCTTCGGCGGTGTCGGCGAGAAACATGGTGCGCGCAGGGGCGAGAGATGCGCCGGCGAGAGCACAGAGGAGGGGCGCGGCTTTGATACCCCCTGAATTGCCGCGATGCCAGACGCCGTCGAAATCGGCGGGCGCCAAGCGTTCAGTGAATCGCAGAACAGCCGCTTCCGACAGTGAGGAAGCGATCACCCGTTTGACGCCCATGGATTTGAGTTCGGCGAGCGCGGGGATGACGTCTTCATAGATGGTGGCTTCATTAACGGCTTGCAATTCGAGCGCGTCATGGAAATGTGCGCCGGAAGATTCCATCAAGTTGAGCAAATGCCAAAAGGATCGGCTGGCGGATGCGCTGGTCTGTTTGCGTCCCCACATGCGCGCGGCCATTTCGAGAAACGGCTGGGAGGGAAATTCGGCCAGGCATCCGACCGGCTCGAAGAGCACGCCGTCGATTGGCTGCATCGATCAGGCGGCCGCCAGCTTTGTAAGACCGGAAGCCAGCAGGCCCTTGGCCATGTCGATCTTGGTGGCGTTGTACTTGAGCGGCGCCGCGTTGGCGAGCGCGATGGAAACGGCTTGATCGCGCAAGGCATCATCTGCGCCGGCGCTCAGGGACTTGCCGCGCAGGAAATTTTCGGCCGTGCGCTCGCGCAGCGGTTTTCCGGCGATGCCTCCGAACACGACTCGCGCGTCTTCAATGGTATTGTCACGAACGTCGAGCCGCAAAGCTAGCGATGCCATGGCGAAATCCCAAACGCCGCGCGGGCGCAGCTTTTCAAACGACGCACGCAGGTTGGGATTGGGGGGAGGCAG
>JASIGB010000747.1:0-4565 GCA_030045355.1 Bryobacteraceae bacterium | reverse complement strand
TTGCGCATATATTTCAACTGCCGCCGTACCAGTGGATCGTCCGCCTGCGGGGTCTTGGTCGCGAGAATCGCCGTGCCGCCGAGATAGAGCACGCTGAGCAGCAGCATCCAGACCCGGTCGAGAAACCAGCCGACCTCGACCGGCGACGCCGCAACCTGCAACATTCCCCTTGCCACCAGCAGATACGCCGTTATCAGCAGAACAGCGGGAAGATAGAACAGCGCGCTGATCCAACGCTTCAACCAGGGACGGCTCAACCACGAGGGCGGCTCTGGAAATACGAGGCAGAAGTGCAGGAACAATGTGGGAGCCAGCGCGCCCGCCACTACGTTCCCCCAGTAAATGGCCTGATCGAACGGATTCAGTTTTCCGGTGAAGTGGAAGCAGGAGAAGACGAACGAGGCCAGACAGAAGACAAAGAAATGAACCGAGCGTGGCGCACCGACTCGCCGGTAGTAGACAAACAAGCCAATCAACAGGTACGCGATGCCGACGGCGTACTGATAATACACCGAGCGATCCACCGTGCCTTCGGCGACAAAAACTTGCGCCGGCACAGAAACATTGTCTCGGCGCAGGAGGTAGGGGGTTCCTATATAGGTGATAACGTGCTGAAGGACTTGAGGGACATCGATGGTCCTGGTGATCGCGTGGCCGTCGATCTGGAGCAGAACGTCAGCGGTGCGGATGCCGGCATGGTCGGCCGGGCTGCCGGGCGTGACGTGCAACGCGACAACCTGATTTTGGCCGCTGGCGTCCATTCGATCAACCCAGGTAACTCCATCATCAGGAAGATGATACAGACTTTGCTGGTGGAAATTGATGACCGCGCAGCACACCGCTGCTACTGTCAGTACGAACAGCAGCGCACTGGCGAGTTGGGTCTTAAGATCCCTCAAAGCAGCCGTCTCCGCTCAAAGCGCGGGAAAGCAACGCCCCTTGATTACACGTCGCGCTATAAGCGCACAATGATAGCACTTCTCTTGCCACCGTACGCAAGATCAGGGTTATCCTTGAGAATACAGCGTTTGCCCTGCCGCCGCCAATGAAAATCCCGTGAAACCCTTTAGTTTTCAGAATTGACACTACTGGAAAGTGTATGGGGCGGACGGGTGAAACTAACTGATCCAGCACGGGAATTGTAAAGGCTATTGACAACTTGCCGCGTGCGGATTTACCATTCTGTTTCCGGTTGGTCAGTAGGTTGGCTGACAGGCCAGCCGGTTGGACAATTAGGCCAAGACGCAAGGCGGTCAATGTATGACCTTGTTTCAAATCGGCGAAAAAGTTGTTTATCCCAACCATGGGATTGGCACCGTCGAAAATATCAGCACCCGCTCCTTTGGCGCTCAATTCGAGCGTTACTATCTGCTGCGCCTCACCTATAACAGTATGACGGTGATGGTCCCATTCTCACACGTCGAAGAGATTGGGCTTCGCAAGGTCACCCGGAATGGCGAGATCGCGCGCGTCCTCAGCTTCTTAGCCGAGGGCCATGCGCAGCGTAAGGCGGATTGGAAGGACCGGTACAGGGAGAACTCGGACAAGATGCGGCATGGCAGCTTGCTCGAGATCGCCGAAGTGCTCAAGACGCTTTTGATATTGCAGTCGCAGAAGCCGCTCTCGTTCCGCGAGAAGAAGATGCTGGAACGCGCCCGGCACATGCTGGTGACCGAACTTTCCATTTCGCGCGGCCTGGCCGAGCGCGACGCCATCGATACGCTGCAAGCGGCGTTGGCGAAGTCGTCTCTCAGCCTTCCCGCCCCGGCCTAGAAGACCTGCTAACCGCGCTCCTCGATGTGCTTCAGGCGCGCGTCCAACACTTCTTCCACGCGGCGCAGTTCCGCGCGCCACAGATCACGCATGTCGTCGAAGCGCTTGTCGATGGCGGCGAACTTGGCGCTAAATAGAGTAACGACGAGGCCGACAAGAGCTGCGTTGAATAAGAGCGGAATGCCGACCGGGAGATAAAGCTGCTGATTGGTCACCAACCGGATTGTGCTCCGTCTGGCCCTATTTTCTCACAAGCGCCAGGGACAAGACTTTCGCGAATCAGATTCGGCAGTCACCTTAGAACCTCCGATCTCGTCGCGGTCATCCCCGGACTGAAACGCAACCCGGATCTACAGGATTCCCTGTAGCTGCCGATCAACAGGGTAGTCGAGCTAAGCCGAATTTATGTTGTTTGCATTACGTTGCCAGCGAGGCGAGATAAACCTTGACGCCGGCGCTGGGCTATTATAGAGTCAGTACTTTGCTCTGAGATTTAGTAGACCGATACAAGAATACGGATCTCGATGGTTTCCAATCACCGCGTCGCGGCATTCCTTGCCGGTTTTAGTTGTCTGGCGGCTGTCTTCACCGCTGGATGTGCCAGCAAACAGCAACAGGCTTTCAGGCTTTCCTTCCTTCCCTCCACTCCAGCCCCCGTCGAAGTCACCTTTGAAGCGCCGCCGCCGGTCGCAACCAACCTGTACTCGGGCGATTCGCCTGACTTAGTCCAGCGAGCCTTAGCCACGGCGTCTCGCAACGCCGATGCCGACGATCGGGTCGCGAAAGCGCGCCAGCACGTAGAAGCCGGCAAGCGTTACTACGACCTCGATCAGTTGGATGCCGCCCGGCGCGAGTTCGATGCAGCTCTCGATGTCCTGCTTTCGGCGCCTGACACGCTCCCGAACCGGGCGCACCTGGAGAGCGAGATCGACCAGATCGCCGACACGATCTACCATTACGATCTGGAAGGCCTGGGAGCGTCGGCGAGCGAGCAGGCCGAAGTAGTCTACGACCAGTCCCCGCTCGATGGCATTCTCGACATGACCTTCCCCACCGATCCCAACCTGCGTCCCAAGGTCAAAGAAGAGATCGAAGCGACGGTTTCCCAGCTTCCGCTGCAGGAAAACGATGCCGTGCTGAGCTACATTCACTATTTCTCCACGGACCGTGGGCGCAAGGTCCTGATCAACGGGCTGCGGCATTCCGGGCGTTACCGTTCTCTGGTGCAGCGGATTCTCGACGACGAAGGGGTACCGGAAGAGTTGATCTACCTGGCGCAGGCTGAGTCCGGCTTCCTGCCTCGCGCCCGCTCGTACAAACAAGCGGTGGGCATGTGGCAGTTCGTCCAGTTCCGCGGCCGCCAGTATGGCCTGATGCAAGGCCCCGGCACCGACGACCGCCTGGACCCGGAGAAAGCCACGCGCGCCGCCGCCAAGCATCTGCATGACCTGTATGCGATGTTTGGTGACTGGTACCTGGCGATGGCGGCCTACAATTGCGGCCCCGGTTGTGTGCAGCGCGCGGTGGAGCGCACCGGCTACGCGGACTTCTGGGAACTGCGCCGTTTAAACGCCCTGCCCAAGGAAACCGAGAACTACGTCCCCATCATTCTGGCCGTCACCATCATGGCGAAGAACCCCAAGGATTATGATCTGGAGAACCTGGACGTCGACGCTCCCGTAGAGTACGACACCCTCGATGTGGACAGCGCTACGAGTCTGGCCCTCATCGCCGACGCGACGGATCGTCCGGTTTCGGACATCCAGGATCTGAATCCCGCCGTGCTGAAGTCCATAGCGCCCGCCGGATATCCGGTGAGGATTCCCAAGGGAACTCTGCCATCGGTGAAGTCGGCTCTCGATATGGTTCCCGCCAGTCACCGGGCCGACTGGCGCATCCATCGAGTGGTGCCAGGGGAAACGCTGGCCGACGTCGCGCACCGCTACTCCACTTCGCTCCCGGCGCTGACTGGCGCCAATCCGAGTGCGGGGCTGGATGCCGGTGACCTGCTGGTGATCCCCACCGTGGCGCGCCTTTCACGCGTGTCTCAGCGCACCGAGGCGGTACGGTCGCACGGCAAGCGCTCGCGGCGCGTGGTAGCTTCTCATCGGGGACCCGTCCATCCATCTCACAAGCTTCACGCAGCGCCTTATCGCACCGCGAGCCTCACCGCTCGGCATCGCGCCACGGCCAATTAATCCGTCCTGGGGCGCGCCGACAGCGAGCGCTCAAAAAGTGCATAGTTAGCTCTTGCCTTCCGAAGAAAACGAGTTATTCTAGGGTGTGGTTACAACAGGAGGCATGAATAATGGTTGATAGCTTGCGCTTCACCGCGGATGACGACGACGATTTTGGATACGAAGAAGAACAAATCGATGTGACTACTGAAGTCGGCGAATACGGCCCGGAGGATGAAGACGAAGACGAGTTGATAAAGCCGGTTCCCGAGCCGGCACACGCTCCGGCCCCCTCTTCCACAGCCCCCCCGCTCGAGGCGCCGCCGCAGAAGAAACCGGTGAAGAAGGCCGCCAAAGCAGCCAAGAAAGCGCCCGCCCCAAAGGCGCCGGCCAAGAAGGCAGTGGTGAAGAAAGTAGCGGCTAAGGCTGCCAAGAAGGCTCCCGCCAAGAAAGCTCCCGCCAAGAAAGCTCCCGCCAAGAAGGCTGCCAAGAAGGCCGCTGCTAAAAAAGCCGCGAAGAAAGCTCCCGCCAAGAAAGCGGCGAAGAAGAAAAAGTAAACCCCGGACCGCCGCGCGTGACACTGCGGCGGTCATTCAAGCATCCTCCTATCCCTTC
>JASIGB010000746.1:0-3512 GCA_030045355.1 Bryobacteraceae bacterium | reverse complement strand
GTCCGCTTGTATTGCTTCTTGCGCTTGAACTTGAACACGATCACCTTGTCGCCGCGCCCGTGCTCGGCGATCGTGCCCTTGACCCGCGCATCGGCTACGGCGGAGCCGGCCGTCAATTCGTTCGAATCGTTCACCACGGCCAAAACTCGGCCCAATTCCACTTCCGCGCCCACTTCGCCCGGGAGCGTCTCCACCCGAACCACGTCGCCCGGTGCGACGCGATACTGTTTCCCGCCCGTTTCAATCACTGCGTACATAGCTATCCTTCTTGCTTTCCTAGAATGTGGATCGTCAGGCAGACAAACCCCGCTTCGTCCGCCAGGGAGCCCGCAAAGTTTTATGATACAGCAGCTTGCGAGACGCTCGCAACGTGGCGAGGCGGCGGATGTTACAATTCCGAGCGGGGTTCGGTTCGGCGTGAAGACAAGAAGGTTCGTGTTCGCCGCCGCTCTCTTGGTGTCGGCGGCGGCCTGGGTCGGTCTGGTCGGTCCCGCTCCAATAGAGCTAAGTCCATTGCCAGCCCTGACAATCATTCCAGCCTTCGCTATCGCCACCCTCGGCATCAATCCCAGGCTCGCGGTCTTGCTTCCACCTCTTCTCTTTCTTGCGTGGAATCCGGGGCTGCTCAACGGTAGCAAGAGCCCCGAAAAGGTCCTATGGACTGCTGCTCATCCTCATTGCTCTCGATGTCGCCTGGTTCGTTTATGGCTGGAGGCTTGGACTTGAATATGAGGGGGCGCAGTATACTCATGCCGTCGCCTACGTTAACCTAATGTGGGTCGTACCACTGGGGGCACTGGCTTCATTCGAACGGCGAGGAACGCCGTCATTCGCAAAGAACCTCGCCCTGCACTGCGCCATCTTTGTGTGGCTGGCTTGGTACGCCTTCCCGTATCTTGGCGAACTGCCATAGATGCGCAGCCTGCCGCGCTCTACGCCCTTGCCCGAAACGCCGCTCACCCCGCGGCCGATATGGGGTCTCTTCCGGTGAGGGACACAAGGAAGCCGGGAGACCGCTCATATCGGCCGACGCTGCCGCTGCGCGCTTAGCGGCGGAAATGATCGTAGCGAGGGGCAAAATGTGCGAACCGGTCACGCACCACTACATGGCCTGCGGGCAATTGCCAATAGCCGTTGATGAACACATAGCCGGGGCCAGGGCACGGAGGCACGGCAGCCACTACCGGAGGCGCCACCACCACCGGAGCCGGGGCTCCAATGCTGATTCCAAATCCAATTCGCGGAGCCGCGAACATCGTGCTGCCCGCCAGAAGCAATCCTGCCAAAATCTTCGTTTTCATTTTCCTTACCTCCTTACTACGCCTTCCATAAAGGCACGCGCTGTGCCACGCGCAAGCGATTGAAATTATTGAGGTAAGCAAAACCAAGCTGGCCGCGCCCCACCGCCCGCGGTGGTTTTCAGCCGTTCACGTAGCCATTGAGCGGCAAAACCGACTTACCATCTAGGATCGGCACGCAGTCGGGCGGAAATTCCTGGACAAACTCGACGGCCTCCGCCTTCAGCCGCCTGAGAAATTCATCCAGATGCGCCATCGCGCCGTTCGGTAGGTCATGCAACGCCACGAGCGTCCATTCGCGCGACCGGCACGCGACCACCGCGCGCTCCAACCACCCGTCGGGATCGCGCCAATCGCCCGGCGCCGCATGCCACAACACGCAGGTATATCCGCCCTCTTCGAGCTTCCTCACCGCCGCCGGCTGCAGCAAGTGCTTTCCGATCTCGCCCGCTCCCGGCGGACGAAACAAACGATGCGGCTGCGCCGGCCACTCGATCGCCTGTTCCGCCTGTTCGATTTCGCGCAACGCCTCCGCGGGCGGCATGTTTCCCAGCGGCCCAGAGTGCGAAAACGTGTGATTACCAATCCAGTGCCCGGCCTCGCTCTCGCGCCGCACCAGCGCGGAACCCTCCGGCGTCGCCGCCTTGCGGCCCATCACGAAAAACGTGGTTTTAATGCCGTGACGGGTCAGGCACTCCAGCACCGCGGGCGTGGCCTGCGGCTCCGGCCCGTTATCGAATGTCAGGGTAACTTTCAGTCGAGCGGCCTAACGCTTGGCGACGAGCACGTCGTCGACGATTTCCTTGAACTCGTCCTGCGTGAGCAGCCCGCGCTTGGCGATGCCCCTGTCTTTGACGCGCTGGAGCATCTCGGCGACCGCTTCATCGGTGGCATCGGTGATGCCCATCTGTTCCAGGTTGTAACTAATCGAAGCCTTGCCGCTCTTCTTGCCCAGCACCACCTCGCCCTTGCGGCCCGTCAGCGCCGGATGTGTTCCGAACATCGCCAGCGGCTCCTTCACCACCAGGTCCACACCGATGCCCGATTCGCGCGTGAAGTTGCGCTCGCCCAGGATGGGCTTGTTCACCGCGATATCCAACTTGCTAACGCGACTCACCAGCGCCCCCAACTCGGGCAGCTTCGCGAGATTGTAGTGCGTGTTGTAGCCGTACAACACATGCAGCGCGACCATCAGCTCTTCGAGCGCCGCATTCCCCGTGCGCTCGCCCAGGCCGTTGGCGCAACTGTGCACCACTTCAGCGCCCGCTTCCACGCCCGCGAGTTCCGTCGCCACCGCCATCCCGAAATCGTTGTGTGTGTGGCATTCCACCGGCAACTTGGTCAGCGATTTCACCAGCCGCACCAGGTATTTCATCGCTTCCGGCAGGACGCAGCCCATGGTATCCACCACGCCGATCGAATCCGGCTGGCATTCCTGTATAAGGCGCGTCAGCAGATTGGTAAGATCCTCTTCGCGGGCGCGCGTGGTGTCGTAAGGGAAGTAGACGACGTGCATCCCGCGCGATTTGGCGTAGTTCACCACGCCGATGCTCTTCTTCAGCACGTCTTCCCAGGTCCACTTGAACTGGTATTTGAGCTTGGGATAACCGATCGGAATCTCGATGATCACGCCGTGGCAGCCGCATTCCAGAGCCTTGTCGATATCGGCATTCATGGCGCGGGCGAAGGTGTAGATCTTCGACTTCAAGCCGAGCTTCGAAATGTTCTTGATGGCCTGGAAATCCTGCTCCGACACCGCCGGCATGCCCGCTTCAATGCGGTCCACGCCGATCTCCGCCAGCTTTTCGGCAATGGCGACTTTGTCGGCAATGCTGAATACCACGCCCGGCGTCTGCTCGCCGTCGCGCAGCGTCGCGTCGTGAATGCTCACGCGCTCGGGAAGCTGGAACTTCGAAGTCACCTCGGGAATAAAGTTATACGGACTCACCCACCATTCGTTCTCGCGATAGTATTTGCCCTGATTTCCATTGGTCATTGAAGAAGCCTCAAATGCCAACTATAACATCAGGGCTTTGGCGCCTCCTCTTCCTGTTCGGTGACGATGCCAACCCGGCCGACTCCGGCGCCGCGCGCGGTGTCGATCACCCGGGCAACGTCGGCGAACTCCAGTTCGGCCACGCCCTCGATGAAGAGCACACTGCCCGGCCGCGAGGCAAAAATCAGGCGCAGCTTCCCTTCGAGTGCCCCGAATTC
>JASIGB010000070.1:0-6171 GCA_030045355.1 Bryobacteraceae bacterium | reverse complement strand
TGGGAGCGTGGAAGACCGGCCGCCCGGTGCGGGCGCGTCTTACGCGCGCTCTCGACTTCGCGCTCACCGGCAAGCGCCATCCGTTTCTCGCGCGCTACGCCGCCGGGTTCACGCGGGATGCACGTCTGGAGGGCGTGCGCATCGCGCTCTATTCCGACGGCGGCTGGAGCCTGGATTTATCGGAGCCGGTTCTGGCGCGTGCCATGTTCCACTGCGACAACGCGTACTTGTTGCGGGCGGTGGAGCTGACCGGTTTGATCTGCCGCACGCACAAGACCTCGCAGACCGCATTTCGCGGATTCGGCGGACCGCAGGGTATGCTGGTGATCGAAGAGATCCTAGACCAGGCCGCTCGCCGGCTGGGCTTGCCGGCCGAAATTGTCCGGGAACGCAATTTCTATCGCGCCGGCGATACCACGCATTATGGTCAAGCGGTGAAGCATGCAGAGCGCATCGAGAGCATCTGGCTCCGGCTCAAGAAATCGAGCGAATTCGACCAGCGGCGCGAGGAGATCCGAAGCTCCAATGAGGAGCATGCGCACTCCAAGCGCGGGATCGCCATTACGCCCGTGAAGTTCGGCATCTCGTTCACCGCGACATTCTTCAATCAGGCCGGTGCGCTGGTGCTGGTCTATCGCGACGGCAGCGTGCAGGTCAATCACGGCGGCACGGAGATGGGGCAAGGGCTGTACACGAAGATCCAGCAGATCGCGGCGGAGAGCCTGGGGCTTGCGCTCGACAGCGTGCGCGTGATGCCCACCCGTACCGACAAGATTGCGAACACATCGGCAACCGCAGCGTCGGCGGGCGCCGATTTAAACGGCGCAGCCGTGGCCAATGCCTGCGCCGAGATTCGTGGACGGCTGGCGGAGGTGGCCGCGGGAATGTTCGGTTGCGATGCCGGCGCCGTGCGGTTTGCGGGAGGGTCGGTTTTCGCCGCCGGCACGGAGCAGCCGGCCATTCCCTTCGCGAAGATATGCGAAGCCACCTATCGCCAGCGGGTGCCGCTCTTCGCGCAGGGTTATTATCGAACGCCCGACATCTATTACGATCCCAAGACCCTTCAGGGCACGCCGTTTCATTACTTTGTCTACGGCGCGGCGGTTTCCGAAGTGGAGGTAGATGCGTTTACGGGCGAGTACCGCATTCTGCGAACCGACATTCTCGAAGACGTGGGTGACTCGGTTTCCCCCCTCGTCGATCGCGGCCAGATCGAGGGAGGATTCATTCAAGGCGTTGGATGGTTGACGCTGGAAGAGCTGGTGTGGGATTCGAGCGGCCGTTTAGCTACCGCGGGAGCGTCCACATATAAGCTGCCGTCGTGGACGGAACTCCCCGGCGAGTTCCACGTAGATTTTCTGGAGCGCGCCGCGGAGCCTGGCACGATTTTCGGCAGCAAGGCCGTCGGCGAACCGCCGTTGATGCTGGCCATTTCCGTCCGTGAAGCGATCCGCGATGCGATCGCCGCGTTTGGAGCCTGTGGTCCCGTGGCACTGGAAAGTCCCGCTACTCCGGAGCGCGTCTTCTTCGCGATTCAGCGCGCGCGGGCGGAGCGGGAAGCCGATGTCGCTTCGGTTGGTGCCATCCGGTGAATCCTTCGTCGGCAGGGGAACTGCTGCGCGCGCCTCTGTTTCACACGCCGCGCAATCCGTTTCAAGACGCGAATGCACTGGAATGCTACGCCGATGGCGGCCTATGGATTCGCGACGGGCGGATCGCCGGTACAGGCGATTATGCGAGTCTTCGCGACGCACATCCAGATGTTCCCACCGTGGATTTGCGCGGCGGATTTCTGCTGCCGGGCTTCGTCGACACCCATACGCATTTCCCGCAGTTGCGCGTGCTCGGCGGACTGGGCCGCTCCCTGCTCGATTGGCTCGAACACTGTGCGCTCCCGGAAGAGGCGCGCATGGCCGATCATGTCTACGCTTGTCGCGTGGCGCGCGAGTTCGTCCACGCGTTGGTATCGCACGGGACGACGACGGCCTTGGTTTTTGGTGCGCACTTCGCCCCCGCAACGGCAGCGCTGTTTGAAGCGGCCGCGGCCGCGGGGCTGCGGATTGCGTCCGGGCAGGTGCTTTCCGATCGCCGGTTACGTCCGGAACTGCATCAGACGCCGGAGCGCGCCTATCGCGAGAGTAGCCTCCTGATTGAGCGCTTCCACCGTCGCGGGCGCCTGCTCTATGCCGTTACGCCGCGCTTCGCGCTATCGGCTTCCGAGGCCATGCTGGAGGTGTGCCAGACGCTGCTTTCCGAGAATGAGGATCTCCTGTTTCACACTCATCTCAATGAAAATGCCGACGAGATCGCCGAAGTGCACCGCCTGTTTCCATGGGCTTTGGACTACCTGGCAGTCTACGAACGCTTCGGCCTGGCGCGGAGGCGCGCGGTGATGGCGCACAACGTCCATCCCACCGATTCGGAATTGCAGCGATTAGCCGCCGGCGCAATCTCCGTTGCGCATTGCCCATCGAGCAACGCCGCTCTCGGCAGCGGCCTGTTCTCATGGCGGCGTCATGTCCAGGCAGGCGTGCATTGCTCGCTAGGGACTGATGTGGGCGGTGGGACCGGGTTCGGGATGCTCAAGGAGGCGCTGCAGGCTTATTTGCTGCAAAGGATCGCGCCCCATGGAATGCTGCTCGAGCCCGGCCATTTGCTATACCTGGCCACGCTGGCCGGCGCCGAGGCTCTGGGTCTGGACGAAGAGATCGGAGATCTTCGCGCCGGAAAATCGGCAGATTTCCTCTACTTGCGTCCGCCGGCCGCCAGCCCCTTGGCAGCCGTTCTCGAGCGCGAACAAGGCTCCGAGCAGATGCTCGCGGCCATCCTCACGCTGGCCGGCTCCGAAAGCGTGCGCGAGGTGCGGGTGGCTGGCTCGATCGTCTATGCAGCATCGGAGGCGGCATGACGATGGGCGAACTCAACGCCATGGATCAATCCCGTTTCGTCGCCGCGGTCGGCTGGGTCTTCGAGCATTCGCCTTGGGTGGCGGAGCGCGCCTTCGCCGCGCGGCCGTTCGCGACTCTGGATGCGTTGCACGCAGCGATGTGGGAACAGGTGGAGCGCGCCACGCGCGCGGAATGTCTGGCGCTGCTTCAGGCTCATCCAGACCTCGGCACTCGCGCGCGAGTGAGCGAGGCTTCGAGCCGCGAACAATCGGTCGCGGGCCTCGATAGCTTGACCGCGGACGAATTCAAGCAATTGCACCAACTGAACGCAGACTACCGCTGGCGATTCGGGTTCCCGTTTTTGCAGGCGGTGAAAGGCAGTACCAAGTACGACATATTGCGGGAGCTTGAGCGGAGAATCAACAATTCGCCCGAACAGGAATACGGCGACGCGATGCGGCAGGTGTATCGCATCGCGCGGTTCCGGTTGGAGGGGCTGATCGAATCGTGATTGGACAGTTTGCGAGTGGTTGGAAGCGCAATTATTACGGCAAAGGCGATGTGATCGCGTATCGCCTCAATCGGGACGGCAAGATCGGAGCCGGCGCGAGTCCCGTATTCGGGGCGAATATCACGATGCTGATCTATGGCGACGCATTTTGGCCGACTTACGCGACCGGCGACAACACGGGCTTGATCGCGACCGATTCGATGAAAAATTTCGTGCAGCGTGAAATGCTGAACTTTGAAGGACCGGATCTGGAGGGGTGTTGCAACTTTCTCGGAACAAGATTCCTGGCGAAGTACCCGCAGGTTGAGGGCGTGCAGATCTCGGCCGTCGAGATTCCCTATGCGGCGCTGCCAGAATGCGACGTCGCTTTTGCTCCCGCCGGGCCGGATCGCGCCACCTCGCGCGTGGAGTTGAATCACGCGGGGATTGTCGAGATCGCCTCGGGAATCGCCGGGTTCAAACTTTTGCGGCTCGGAGGCAGTGCGTTTCAGGGCTTCGTGCGCGATGAGTACACCACGCTTCCCGACATCGCGAACCGGCCGTTGCATATGTGGCTGGACCTGGAATGGACATACGTTGAATCCTCGGCTGCGTTTAACTCCGGAGCCGTTACTGCGGCCGTGCGGGGCATCGTGCACGAAGTCTTTCGCGGGTTCGAATCCGGCAGCATCCAGCAGGTGATCTATCAGATTGGAACAAAGATGCTCGCAGAAATTCCAACTGTCGCTGAAATACACCTGGAAGCCAACAATCGCACCTGGGACACGATCGCCGAGCGCGGCGAACAGATTGGCGTTTACACCGATGCCCCTCCGCGGTTCGGCGTCCTTGGCTTACGGCTAAAAAGATGATGAGATGACGAGATAGTGGCCAGGCTCTCCACACACGTGCTGGACCTCTCGCGCGGAAAACCCGCGCCGGGCGTGGCAATCGATCTACACTTTGGCGGCAAGCGCGTGAAATCGGTGGTTACCAACCAGGATGGCCGCACCGATGAACCGTTGCTCGCTTCCGAACGCATCGAAACGGGAGTTTACGAATTGGTCTTCCACGCAGGCGATTATTTTCGCGCGGCCGGGTTCGACACCAGCGACCCTCCGTTCCTGGACGAAATCGTCGTGCGATTCGGCATCGCCGACCCGTCGGCCACGTATCACGTGCCGCTGCTGCTGAGCCCGTATGCTTATAGCACGTACCGGGGTTCCTGATGAAGCAAGTGATCGAGCGCTGCCGCCTAATCGCCGAAGCGACCGAAGAGCCCGGGTACATCACACGAACGTTTTTGTCCGAGCCGATGCACGTGGTGCACTCGCGTTTTCGCGGTTGGATGGAACAAGCGGGGATGAGCGTGAAGTTGGATCATGCAGGGAATCTCCGCGGATTGTATCCCGCCGGGCACGCCGGCGCGCCGCGCTTGTTGATCGGCTCGCATCTCGATACAGTACCGCACGCGGGCGCGTTTGATGGAATCCTAGGTGTTGTGCTGGGCGTGGCGATGGTCGAGCGGCTCGCCGGCCGTCGCCTGCCGTTTGCCGTGGAAGTAGTGGGATTTTCCGAAGAAGAAGGTGTCCGATTGGGCGTGCCCTTCATCGGCAGCCGCGCCCTGATCGGCGATATCGACGAAGAACTGCTCGCCAACATCGCTCCCGCGGTTACCGCATTTGGATTGGACCCCTGCCGAATCGCCGAGGCGCGCGCCGGCGACGATGCGCTCGGATACCTGGAGTTTCACATCGAGCAAGGGCCTGTGCTCGAAAGCCTCAACCTGCCGCTCGGCATTGTGGAAGCGATTGCCGGCCAGAGCCGCCTGAATGTGACCTTCGAAGGCCACGCAAACCACGCCGGGACGACGCCGATGCAGCAGCGTCGCGACGCGCTTGCCGGCTCCGCCGAATGGATCGTCATGGTGGAGCAGGAAGCCCGGGCGATAGAAGGCCCCGTCGCAACCGTCGGTCGTGTTTCAGTTGCGCCTGGCGCGGGCAACGTCATCGCCGGCAGTGTAACGGCGAGCTTGGATGTCCGGCACGCTGACGACACGGCGCGTCGTGCCCTGGTCTCGCGCCTGCTGCGAGCCGCCGAGCGGATTGCCTCCCGGCGCTGCCTGCGAGTTTCCTGGCGTGAACAACTCGACCAGCCCGCGGTCTGGTTGGACCCCGCGCTCACCGGGATGCTGGAACGCGCCGTAGCGGCCAGCGGAGGGACCGCTCATCGCATGACCAGCGGCGCCGGACACGACGCGATGATCGTCGCGCGGCGCATGCCCGTCACCATGTTGTTTCTGCGCAGTCCGGGCGGAATCAGCCACCATCCTGACGAAACGGTTTTGCCGCATGATGTCGAGGCCGCGCTCGACGCCGGGATGCGCTTCCTCGAAGAGCTGGAGCGCCGCTATGCCTGATCTGGTAATCCGAGGGTCGAGCCTCGACGTTGCGATTGAAGACGGCAAGATCGCTGCGATCGGACCGGATCTTGGAGGCGCCGCAGAAGAGATCGACGCTCGCGGTTTGCATATTTTCCCGGGCTTGATCGACGTGCATGTTCACTTCAACGAACCCGGCCGCACGGATTGGGAAGGCGCCGCTACCGGCAGCCGCGCGCTTGCGGCGGGAGGCGGAACGCTGTTCTTTGACATGCCGCTCAATTCCACGCCCTGTACCGTCAATGCTCGTGCGTTCGACGAGAAGCGCGCGGCGCTGGAAGCATCGTCGGTCACAGACTTCGGACTATGGGCAGGCCTGATCCCCGGCAACATCGGCGAGATGGCCGAGCTGG
>JASIGB010000745.1:0-6710 GCA_030045355.1 Bryobacteraceae bacterium | reverse complement strand
ACCTTCCTGTTCAAAACACGACGATCCTATTTTGTGCTTGAGACGGGCAGAGTCGGTGGGAATGCCCCCCGGCGCGAGGCCCGAACCAGAGGAAGCCCCCTGAAATCAGCCCGGACCGCGGGTTTGGGAGGACTTTTGGGGGCTTGACAAGACGTTCCCCATGCTTAGAATGGGGATAATCTCCTACTTTCTCTATGCAGCCCTGTAATCACAACCGCACGGAAATCCTCGCCAGGCGCGACGGTGTGGATTATGTCCGATGCCTCGATTGCGACCAGGTGTTCGAAGCCGAAGACCTGGAAAGCATTGTCCCCGCTTACGACGAGGACGACCAACCCGCCGCATAAATCGTTCCCCCTAACGCCGGTGAGATTTTTTCGGCGCAATTAGTACAACTTTGCTATCCGGAACGCTCTATGAGTTTGATCCCCGCGGCTCATAGAAGCTTCGAACGGAACCTGCGATCCTATGTTTAGCCAGACAGAGTTTAGCCAGACGGAACCCTTCACCGGGGATCGGAACACCCTGAGTCTAAAAACCATGACGCCTTTTCGCATCGTCGCTATCGGAGGAGGCACCGGGCTCTCCACCCTGCTCAACGGGTTGAAGCATTACGCCCGCGAACCTCGCGAAGTGGAAATCACTGCGATTGTTACGGTTACCGACGATGGAGGCAGTTCCGGCCGCCTGCGCCGCGATTTTGACGTCCTGCCTCCCGGCGATATTCGCAACTGCATGGTGGCTCTATCGGAAGACGAAGGCCTGCTATCCAAGCTGTTCCAGTATCGCTTCCGTGGCGGGAGGGGTCTCAAAGGTCATAGTTTCGGCAACCTTTTCCTAACTGCCCTGACAAACTTGACAGGGGATTTCGCACAAGCCGTCAAGGTCTCCTCGGAGGTTCTGGCAAGCCTGGGCCGCATCTATCCGGCCACCACCACCAATGTCGTGCTGGAAGCGGAGTTGGAAGACGGCTCCGTCGTCCAGGGGGAGACCCGGATCGGAAAGAGCCGCTCGCGCATCAGCCGCCTCCGGCTGAAGCCGCGCCACTGCCGCCCGCTTCCGGAAACTCTGGCGGCCATCGATGAGGCCGATCTCATCACGTTGGGCCCCGGCTCGCTGTTCACGAGCGTGATTCCCAACCTTCTGGTGGATGGAATCGCGTCCGCCGTCCACAACAGCCGGGCTCTAAAGGCCTACTTTGTCAACCTGATGTGGCAGCCGGGCGAGACCATCGGCTTTCGCGCCTCCGATCACGTGGAGGCGATCCATCGCCACGCCGGCCGGCCATTGATCGACGTCGTGGTGGTCAACACGCGGGCGATCAATCCGCGCCAGAAGCGCAAGTACGCCGCCCAAAAAGCGCGGCCGGTGCTGAACGACGTGGAACGCCTGGCCGAGATGGGATTGCAGGTGGTGGCGGCCGATCTGCTGGCTTCCGGCAACGTCGTGCGCCATGATCCGCGCGCCTCCGCCGAGGTTGCACTACAATTGGCAAAGCGGGGACAAACGGCCCGCCGGAGAGTGAGTGTCCTTACGAGAGCCTGAAGCGATCCGACGTTGGGGCCGGCCTGACCGCACGGCTCACCCCCAGCCCTACCCCGGGCCCTGCCTCCAGCCGCACCAATGACATCCCCGACGAATGTGGTGATCCTGGCGGCGGGTCTGGGCACGCGGATGAAATCCAAGCGCGCCAAAGTGCTGCACCGCGCAGGCGGCATGACGTTAATCGAGCACGTGGTCCAGACCGCCCGGGCCATTGCGCCTGCAGGCAACATCACGGTAGTGATCGGTCATCAGGCCGAGCAGGTGCGCGCGCTGCTGGCGCCCGCCGGAGTGCGCTTCGTGGAGCAGAGCGAACAGAAGGGAACGGGCCACGCCGTGCTCGCCTGCCGGCCGGCGCTCGAATCCGAGCCGGGTTACGTCGTCGTGTTATATGGCGACTGCCCGCTGCTTTCCTCGGCGACTCTGACCGAGTTGGTTCGGCGGCAAACCTCTAGTGATGTCGCCGCAACGCTGATCACTACGCGTCTCGCCGACCCCACCGGTTACGGCCGCATCGTCTTCGGCGAGCAGGGCGAGGTTCGCGCCATCGTGGAACACAAAGCCGCCACGCCCGCGCAGCTTGCCATCCCCTTCATCAACTCCGGCATCTACTGTTTTCGCGCGGACCTGCTGTGGAGGCATCTGCCCGAAATCCGGCCCGACAATCCGGCGCAGGAATATTATCTGACCGATATCGTCGAGATCTTCGGCCGCGCCAGACACACCGTCGCCGCCATGGAACTGGACAACCCCGCGGAACTGCTAGGGATCAACACGCGCGCCGAGCTGGCCGCCGTCGACAAGATCTTTCGCGATCGCAAAGTGCAGGAGCTGATGCTGGCTGGGGTGACCATCGAGAAGCCCGAGACGGTGACCATCGACGCGTGCGTGCGCATCGGCGAGGATTCCACCGTGGGCCCGTTCGCTCAGATCCTCGGCCGCACCGAAATCGGCGAGGAATGCCGCATCGGCGCGTGCTCCATCGTCGAAAATTCCAGGCTGGCCTCGGGCGTGGAGGTGTTGCCGTTCACTTCTATTACGGATTCACACGTGGAATCGGGCGCGCGGATCGGCCCCTACGCGCGCTTGCGGCAAGGCAACCGGGTCGGTGAAAGCGCGCACATCGGCAACTTCGTCGAGCTTAAGAACACGCGCATGGGCGCGGGCGCGAAAGCCAATCATCTGGCGTACCTGGGCGATGCCGAGATCGGCGAGCGCACAAACATCGGCGCTGGCACCATCACGTGCAATTACGACGGGGCTGCGAAACACAAAACCGGGATCGGCAAAGACGCGTTTGTGGGCAGCAATTCGACACTCGTCGCCCCGCTCGAGATCGGCGACGGAAGCTACATCGGCGCGGGCTCGGTGATCACCGATACGGTCCCGCCGGAGGCGCTGGCGCTCGGCCGCGCGCGGCAGACCAACAAAGAAGGCTGGGCCGCGAAGAGAAAAAAGAAGAAAAGCTAGGGCGTCTTTTTACCTATTGATTCTTGCTCGTCGTTTTGGCGCGCACCACCACCAGGCGCGCGACATCGCCGTCATCGGTGGAAATATAACCCACGGTCACTTTGACGTGCATGCGGAGCTTGCCTTCGATGCGCGTATCGGATTGGAGCAGGAAACTGCGCTTCTCGTGCTTGCCCAGGATGCTGCGCGAGACCGTGATTTTGGTGGCCGTCAGCTCGATCACGGGACCCGAGAACGTCTGGTCATACTTGGGCTCGTGCTGGCTGTCCGCGGGGGCCGTGGACTTATTCAGGCTAGCGTCCTCTTGGGCCCCACCCTGCGCCCACCCGCCGGCCGCGACGAGCGCCCCCGCACCGAACACAAGAGCCGCGATACGGAGCCGCACACTTGCATCATAAACCAACCCGGTGAATAGAGAGCCGGGGTTGGGAATTAAACATTCTCAATGAATTGAGCGCTTTAGAGTTAGCGGGTTAGAGGGCAGCAGAAAACGCGGGAACCGAAGAAGCCGCGCCAACGAACGGAGCGTCCCTCGATGTCCAGGGCCGCGCTTCCTGGAGTTCCTCCGGCTGCGGGCGTGTCGGGCCGAGCTGCACGAGGCGGACGGGCAAATCAGATAGGATTTGGATCCGCCTTGTGGCGTTTCTCCGCAGCGTAGCTAGGGCGCGGGGACCCCTTTCCAAACAGCGGATGAAGAGTGGGCGAAGAATGCACGCAGGGAGGGGATAAGCCCTGCAAAAATGAGATCCTCTCACTTTCTGGAGGCCCAGGCGCAAACTGATACACTACCTGGGTAAGGTCGAACGGGTCGGTCATGGCGATTTCCGGCATCAAAGATTCGCTCAAGGAAAAAGGCGTGCGGCTGACGCGGCAGCGCAAAATCCTGTTGGACCTGATCGATGAATCCGGCCAGCACCTGGACGCCGAGCAGCTGTTCACGCTGGCGCGCGAAAAAGATCCCAAGCTGAACCGCGTGACTGTGTATCGCACGCTCAAGCTGCTGAAGGAAGGCGGTCTGGTGGATGAGCTGGACCTGATGCATCACTCCGGGGACCAGCACTACTACGAGACGCGGCTCAAGCAGGAACACGCCCACGTGATTTGCCTGCGCTGCGGCAAAATCGAGGAATTTTTTGGCGATTTGCTGCAAAAGATGCGCGAACAGATCGAGACGCATTTCGGTTTTGAGGTCGTGCTGGCGCGCACGGAAGTGGGCGGCTACTGTTCGCATTGCCGCGTGCTGCGCGCCAAGGAGCTGAGCGAGGCGGGCGAACCGGAGAGCGCGGCTCCTAACAGGCGGTCAGCCCAGCCCCGGGGCCATGGATGACGCCGGGCGGAGAAGCGTCCCCTTCCGGCCGGGCGCCGGCGCTGGCGGTGATGAATCCCTCCGGCAACCGCAGCCGCGTGAGCATCGATGCCGTGCCGTTCCTGATCGGGCGGCAGGGCGAAAACAACCTGGTGCTGCGCGACAACCGCATCTCGCGCAGCCACGCGCGGATTTCATCGCATAACGGCGATTACGTCATCGAGGACCTGGACAGCCGGCACGGCGTTTTCGTGAACGGGCAGCGCATCAAGCAGCACAAGCTGCGGGAAGGCGACCGCATCGATTTCGGCTTCCCGGATTCCTACCGGCTGGCGTTCACTCTGCAGGAAGACGAGCTCAACCGGTATCTCGGGGCGATGGCCGGGCAGGCGGGGACCGGCGCGAACAGCCTGGCCAAGCTGCGGTCTCTGGTGGAAGTGGCGCGCGCGCTGCAAAGCTCGCTATCGACGCAAGACGTGCTGACCGCGGTGGTGGACGCGGCGCTATCGGTGACCGGGGCCGAGCGCGGATTCCTGCTGCTCGGCAAGAACGATCAACTGGAAGTAGCGGTGGCGCGCGACCGGCGCGGAATGCCGCTGGATCAGTCCGACTTGGGTGTGCCGCGTTCGCTGATCAACCGGGCGCTGCGCACGCGGCGCGATCTGCTGTCGATGACGTTCGATCCTCAGGGCGCCGAGGGACTCCGGCCGGAGATGTCGGTGGCCGACCTGGAGCTGCGCAGCGTGGTGTGCGTGCCGCTGATCCAGGTGCGGACCGGCTCGATGCAGGAGACCGTGGCCACTTCGCTAAACAACACTGTGGGTGTGTTGTACATGGATTCGCGCGTGGCGGCGGCGGATCTGTCGGCGGGGAACCGCGAGATTTTGCAAACGCTGGCGCTCGAAGCATCGACGATTCTCGAAAACGCCCGGTTGCTCGAAGAGGAGCGTGCCAAGCAGCGGCTGGAAGAAGAGCTGAACATCGCGCGCAGCATTCAGAGCGGCTTGCTGCCGAGTGAACTGCCGTCCGAGGGCTGGTTTCGCGCCGTGGGGTCGAGCATCGCGTCACGGCAGGTGGGCGGCGACTACTTCGACGTGCGGCAGGCGGGTCCGGATCGCTATGCGTTCATGATCGCCGATGTTTCCGGTAAAGGCGTCAGCGCGGCGCTGCTGGCGGCGCTGCTCGAGGGCGCGTTCGTTTTCGCGTCCGAGGGGAATTTGCCCATCGAGGAAATGATGTCACGCGTGAACCGCTTCCTGATCGAGCGGGCGCGCGGAGAGAAATACGCGACGGTGGTGTACTGCACGCTCGACCGGAGGGGCGAACTGCGCTGGTCCAACGCCGGGCATCCCAAACCGGTGCTGGTGCACGCCGATGGACGGCTGGAGCGGCTGGAGAGCACGGGCATGCCGATCGGGATGCTGGATATCGCGGTGTACGAAGTGAAAACCATCCAGCTTCAGCCGGGCGACAAGCTGGTGTTGTTCAGCGACGGATTGTCGGAAGCAGCCAACGCCGGCGGCGAGTTTTTCGAGAAACGAGCTTTGCAGGAATTCCTGTGCGCGCACGCGGGAATCGGATGCGCGGAACTGCACGCCAAATTATCGGAGGCGGCCGAAGATTTCAGCGAAGGCAGCGAGCAAGCCGACGATATCACGATGCTGGTGGTAGAGTACCAATAAAAGCGTACCCGTAACACAATTCGTATCGCTGCCGATACGCATCCATGGGGGAACACCCTTTGAAGCGATGGACATTGGCGCGCAGGACTCTGTTCTTACTTGTCGCGAATTGGATGCTGTGTTTGAGCGTGGCGGCATTTCTGTTGTCCCGGCTGAATTCCGTTTCACGAGCATATGCACAGGTGGCGCGCGAGGACGACGCGGCGCGCGTCCTGCAAGTGACGTTCAAAAAGCAGGTGCAGGAGTGGAAGGACATCCTGCTACGCGGATTCGAAGCGTCGGCCCTGCAGCAGTATTCCATTGCTTTTCACGACCAGGAGAAGGCCGTGGCTTCACAGGCGGCGCAACTTCGAGCGGCGCTGGACGATAGCGAGGCTCGGAGTCTGATAGAGCACTTCGCGTCTGCCCACCAGACCATGTCCGCGAAGTACGCCGCCGCTCTGAAACGGTTCGAAGACTCCCAAGGCCGGAATCCGCATGGCGCCGATGCGCTGGTTCAGGGGCAGGATCGCGCGCCCACGGATCTGATCGATCGCGTCGTGGTTCTGATGGTCCGGCGGCAAGAACAGTTGGCGAGCTCGGTGAGAAGCAGCTCGCTCACGATGGCGGCGGTGCTGCCGATCCTGATCGCCGCGTTTGCCACCACGTCGCTCGTAATGCTGCGGCGGATCAACGGCCTGTTGGGGCGCACTGTTGCGGAGATTCGCAGC
>JASIGB010000744.1:0-7822 GCA_030045355.1 Bryobacteraceae bacterium | reverse complement strand
CTCGATGGCGTGACCGCGAATCGTCACCGGTTGCCGGATGATTTCAGTCAATTTGTAACCCGCGGCGATCAATATCTGACTTTTCACTAGATCGAGGCCCGTGATCGATTCGGTGACCGGATGCTCCACCTGAATGCGCGCGTTTACTTCGATGAAATACAGATTGCCGTTTTGGCCCATCAAAAACTCGATCGTTCCGGCATTGGTGTACCCGATTTGCTTCATGGCGGCAGCCAACTTGTTCCGCATCGTTGTGCGCAACTCGGGCGTCATCGCCGGCGAGGGCGCTTCTTCGAGTAGCTTCTGATGCCGTCGCTGGATGGAACAATCGCGTTCGCCCAGAATCTCGACGTTGCCGTGTTCGTCCGCGAGCACCTGAAACTCGATATGCCGCGGCGCCACGACGAGTTTCTCCATGTAGACGTCGGGCACCGAAAACGCGGCGCCGGCTTCCTGCTGCGCTTGGGACAATAACGAGGGCAGCTCGGCAGCCCCGTGCACCATGCGCATGCCGCGGCCCCCACCGCCGGCGGATGCTTTGAGCATCACCGGGTATCCGATGCGCTGCGCGGTTTCGAGCGCTTCCTCGGAATTCTGGAGAATTCCCTGGGAGCCTGGCAAAATAGGCACGCCGCATTCGGCCATGGCCGCGCGCGCAAGTTGTTTGAGGCCCATCGCGCGTGTAACATCCGGCTTGGGGCCGATGAACTTGATGCCGGACGCTTCGCACACCTCGGCGAAATCGGCATTCTCGCTCAGAAATCCGTAGCCGGGATGGATGGCGTCGACATTGGTGATCTCGGCCGCGCTGATGACGGAAGGAATGTCGAGATAGCTGCGCGAACTCTTTGCTGGTCCTATACAAATTGCTTCGTCGGCGAAACGCACGTGCAGGCTGTGGCGGTCGGCTTCCGAATACACGGCGACGGTTTTGATGCCCAGATCTTTGCAGGCGCAGATGACGCGAACGGCGATCTCGCCCCGATTGGCGATGAGAATCTTCTGGAACATATCACTTCAAAACAATCAATGCGGACGGATGGCGAACAGGGCTTCTCCGTATTCGACCGGGCGGCCGTTCTCGACCAGCTTGGCGACAACGGTGCCGGCGACGTCGGACTCGATCTCGTTCATCAATTTCATGGATTCGATAATGCAGAGAATCTGGCCAGCCTCGACGGCATCGCCGATCTTCACGAAGGGCGGATCTCCGGGTTTCGGCGATTCATAGAACGTGCCTACAATGGGAGATTTTTGAATGTACTCGTTCGAAGCGGATTCAGGTGAGGAAGCCGCCGGCGCCGTAGCGGAGGCCAGGTGAGGAATCTCCACGGTGGGAACGGCGGCGCTGACCGGAGCCGCGGCCGGCGCCTCAATCGTTCGCCGGATGCGAACGCGATCGCCGCCGCGCTCAATCTCGAGTTCCGCGATACCACTTTCCAGCACGAGCTGGATCAGCTCTTTAATTTCATCGTTCGACATGCTAGAGCAGCCTGAGCTCCTTCGACGTGGGAGTGAGAATTTCGCTGCCGTTCTTCGTTACCAATACAGTGTCTTCGATGCGAATGCCGCAGAAGTCGCGGATGTAGGCACCAGGCTCAATTGTAATGGCCATGCCGGGTTCCAGCTTGGTCTTGTCGCGCCGGCCGAGCCGCGGGCCTTCGTGGATCTCGAGGCCAAGGCCGTGACCGGTGGAATGCACGAATTCTTTCCCGAGGCCCTCTTGCTCGAGCACGCGGCGCGCCGCGCGATCGACATGCGCAGCGGTGACGCCAGGGCGGACGGCATCGATGGCAGCCAGTTGGGCATTCAATACGGCTCTGTACATGGTGCGTACGCGGCGGCTGGGTGTGCCGAGGAACAGCACGCGAGTCATGTCGCTCATGTAGCCGTCCTGGCAGGCGCCCATGTCGATCAGCAGCAGCTCATGATTAGCGAGTGTGCGCGCGGTGGGCTGCGCGTGCGGGAGCGCCGAGCGCGGTCCTGCGGCCACGATGGTTTCAAACGCCGGTTTATCGGCGCCCAGGCGTCGCATCTGGTATTCAAGCTCGGCCGCGATGGACGATTCGCGCACTCCGGGGCGGATGGACCGGACGGCCTTCTCGAAAGCTTCCGAGTTCGTGAGCACGCTGCGGCGGATGCGCGCGAGTTCCCCTTCGGATTTCACCATGCGCAGACGGTCCACCACGGGGCCGGCCGGAATGAGCGTGGAGCCGCGCGGCAATCCTTTTTCGAGACGCTCGAAAACTTCGTAAGAAACGCGGGTGGCTTCAAATCCGACGCGCTTGAGGCGCTTGCGCCGGATGATCTGGAGCGCAGCTTGATCGAGCGGAGTTTTGGTAACGGTCTTGACTTCGCACGAACACTCTTGGGCAGCCTGAATCGTGAACCGCGGATCGGTGAACAAGGTTTGCGATTGGGGCGTGACCAGCAGCAGGCCATTGTCGCCGGTGAATCCACAGAGGTACCGGACGTTCGGCGGCGCGGAGACGAGCAGCGCGTCCAGTTTCAGCTCCGTGAAGGGAATCGCGGTGCGGTCAGGCGACACGCAGCAGCAGCTTTCCGGTGGTTTTGCGGCTTTCCAAATCGCTCTGTGCTTGGGAAGCAGCGGACAGCGGATACACCTTGTGAACGTGGATTTTCAGTTTGCCCTGGCTGATCCAAGTCAATACGTCGCCGGCGCGCCAATCGAGTTCCTCGGGAGTTGCTGCGTAGTTGCCGAGCGTAGGACGAGTCAGGAAAATCGAACCCTTCTGCATCAGAAGGAGCGGAGAGATTTCCTTCACCGGGCCGCTGGCATTGCCGAAGCTGACCATCATCCCGCGCGGGCGCAGGCAATCGAGGCTCTGCGAGAAGGTGGCCTGACCTACCGAGTCATAGACGACGTGCACGCCTTTGGCCTTGGCGACGAAATCCTCTTTTGTATAGATGATGACGTCGTCGGCGCCGGCGCGCCGGGCTTCTTCCGCCTTCTCTTCGCTGCCCACGGTTCCAATGACGTGTGCACCCAGCATTTTGGCCATCTGGACGATCAATCGGCCGGTGCCGCCGGCGGCGGCATGGATCAGGCAAGAGTCGCCGGGTTTGAGCGGATAGGTGGAATGCGTGAGGTAATGCGCGGTCATGCCCTGGAGGATGGCGGCCGCGGCGGTCTCGAAATCGACGGAAGCGGGGATCTTGACTAGTTGCCAGGCAGGGACCGCCTGATACTCGGCGTAAGAGCCGCGCGGCATGGCATAGGCGACGCGATCGCCGGGCGCGACGTTCTTCACATCGGGCGCGACAGATTCCACAGTGCCCGCGCCTTCGCTGCCGAGGATGATGGGCGGAGACGCCGGATACACGCCCATGCGGAAATACACATCGATGTAGTTCACGCCGGAGGCGGCGAGCTTCACAAGCGCCTGACCAGGGCCGGGCGAGGGTTTCGCGACCTCCGCGTATTTGAGTTTTTCCAGGCCGCCGGGTTGTTCGACGAAGACCGCTTTCATAGGGTTCGCAAGATCCTCCGGGAATGAACCAGCATGGCGTACAAGATCAGGTATAGCAGGCTGAAGGGGAACAATACCACTCGCGCGATGGTGCGGACAGCGCCCGAGCCGGTGAGGCCGGCGCGGTACAGCATGAAATAGCGAATGTTTTCCAGGTGTCCGTAATCCAGCCAGAAGTAATCGCCGTTTTCATTGACTACGAAAACCTTGGCGGGCAGGCGGGCGGCGAGCATCCATTTCCACTTGGTCATGATGGGCTCGGCGGAACAAATGATGCCGGTGTTGTTGTATCGGTTGGCGGCAAGCTCGCGGTAGAAGCGCTGGCGCGCGGGGCCGGCGGGGTAATCAGTGACGTGGTAGACGGCGCCCTGGTCCTCGCGGAAGCTCTTGGGAGCGCCGGCGTAGCAGGTGACCAGGTCACAGGTCATGCCGGGATGATTTTGGTAGAGGATGGGTAGCAGCTTCTCGAAGAGATCGCGGCTGCCGCTTTCGACCAGGAGAACGCGCGAGAACGCTGGGATGGATCGCGTGAAGAAGTGGCGCATTGAGGGGGTCAGGTGAGCGCGAAGAAGGCGGAGACGGGCGCGGAGAAGCCGGGGAGCAGCGGGTCGGTGATGGGTTGGTCGGCTTTGAGCTCGTGAATGGAGTCGCGGGTGTAGATCATGACCGAGCGGACTTCGGGAAAGACGATCCAGACGGAATGGGAACCGTTGGCGAGATACGCGTCAGTCTTGAGGCGGAGGTGACCTGCGCTTTCGTTAGGGGAAACGACTTCGATTGCAAGCTCGGGGGCGCCGTGAACATACGTCTCCTCGGGGGGATTCAAGCGGTTTACTGCCAGCACGCTTACGTCTGGGATGAAGGAATCACTGCCGCTGACGATATATTCTGCGTCTTGGAAAGCCGTTAGGCCGAGGGTTCTGTTTTGGTCCAAATAGATGACCAGAGCCTTGAGGATGTTGTTTTGGATAATCTGATGCCGCTTTGCCGGCCGGGCCATGGTGACCACCTCGCCGTGAATCAGTTCTTGATAGATAGGGTTGCCGTGATCGTCGAATTCCTCGGGCAACGCCACGAACTGATCGGAGGTGAGGAGGGTTGTCGCCGCCATCCATTTCATTTTAGCGCGCGGCGGCCGGGTTCCATCCGGAGAAGGGGGAGGAGGGATGCTGTGGGGTGCGGCGATTTTTTCTCGCAGAGCGGCGAAAGTTCGGCGAACTCGAAGTAGCGTGGAGGGAAAAGATCATTTGTGCGCGAGGAGATTAGCAATGCGAACCGGGGCTGGGGTTTGGGGACGGGGGAAACAGCACGCGGGCTGGCAGATAGAGGCGGGGAGAACTGTGACTCAGGCGAGGTCGAAGAAAGCGGGCACGGGCGCGGAGAAGCCGGGGAGGAGCGGATCGGTGATGGGTTGGTCGGCTTTCAACTCGCGGATGGATTCGGGGTTGAACACTTGGATGGCGCGGGATTCGGGGAAGACGATCCAAACGGACTTGGCGCCGCCTTCAAAATAGGCATCGACTTTGCACTTGACATTCCTGACAGTGTCAGTGGGGGAGACCACTTCGATGGCGATTTCGGGGGAGCCGCGATAGATTCTTGATTCAGTGGATATACTGGCTCGGGTCACCACGGAGACATCCGGAATGAAGGCATCGGTGTTGCTCACCAGCGCGCCGATCTCGACGAGACTCTTAAGGTGAGTTGAGGATTGCCGCGGAGGAAATCCATCAACAGCTCGTGGATCTTATTCTTGATAAGGTCGTGCAATAGGGACGCGGGTGGCATGCGGACGACTTCACCTCCGATCAGTTCGACTTTGATGCGATTGCCGTTCTGATCCAGCTCGTCGGGCAACGCCAGGAACTGGTTGGACGTGAGGAGGGTGGACATTTTTAGGCCATGCGTTCACACGAGTGTGAACGCCACACAGGTTTAGACGCCCCAGGAGTAGTCTTCGACGAGCCGGTCGAGGTTTTCGTCCTGCTCGGTGAGGCGCATGAGCTCCAGGCGGATGGCGTCGACGAGCGCACCCCAACTGGCTTCGATGACGTTGTCGGAGACGCCGACGGTGGCCCAGCTCCGGCGATGATCGGACCATTCGACCAGAACGCGCACCTTGGCGGCGGTACCTTTCTTGGTGTCGAGCACGCGGACCTTATAATCGGTGAGGCGGACGTTCTTCACCTGCGGGTAGACGTTCGAGAGGCACTGGCGCAGGCAGAGATCGAGCGCGTTCATGGGGCCTTGGCCGGTGGCGCTGGCAGTGTGGACGCTGTCCTGGATGCGCAGGGTGACGGTGGCGGTGGTGCCGCCGACCAGGCGCGAAGTGACGTCGTAGTTCACCACTTCGAAGACGCTCCAGCCGGGGTGCAGGGCCTCGCGGACCAGAAGCTCGAACGTACCTTCGGCGGCTTCGAGCTCGTAGCCCTGGTGTTCGAGATCCTTGATGCGCTCGAGCAACTGGCGGCGGGCTTCGGAATCCAGGCGCTCGGCGAGGCCGTGCTGCTTGAGTTTGTAGAGCACGTTGCCGCGGCCGGAAAGATCGCTGAGCAGGACGCGCTGGCGGTTGCCGACCATCTCGGGCTTCACGTGTTCGTAGGTGGCGGAATCCTTCAGCACCGCGCTGACGTGCACGCCGCCTTTGTGCGCGAAGGCGCTGTGGCCGACGTAGGGCTGATCGTTGCGCATGGGCAGGTTGGCGAGCTCGGCGATGTAACGCGCGACGGTGGTGAGCGTTTGCAGCTTTTCGGGGCCGATGGTGGTATGGCCGAGCTTCAATTCGAGATTGGCGATGATGGAGACGATGTTGGCATTGCCGCAGCGCTCGCCGTACCCGTTCATGCAGCCCTGCACGTGCGTGCATCCGGCTTCGACGGCGGCGATGGTATTCGCGACCGCGACATCGCAATCGTTGTGGGTGTGGATGCCGAGGGCGCCGTCGAAGCGCTTGCGGACTTCGGTGACAACTTCGACGATGCGGTGCGTGAGATTGCCGCCGTTGGTGTCGCACAGGCAGAGCACGTCGGCGCCGGATTTTTTCGCCGCTTCGAGCGTGCGGAGCGCGAATTCGGGATTGGCGTTGTAGCCGTCGAAGAAATGTTCGGCGTCATAGACCACTTCGCGGCCGTGGTCCTTGAGGTATTTCACGGTCTCGGAGATCAGTTGCAGATTTTGCTCTTCCTCGATGCCCAAGGCGCGATGCACGTGCAAATCCCAGCTCTTGCCGAAGATGCAGACGGTGGGCGTTTCGGCTTCGAGCAGGGCGCGCACGTTGGGATCCTGGTCCACGGCGTTCTTGGCGAAGCGCGTGGAGCCGAAGGCGGTGAGGCGCGCGTGCTTGAACTTGACTTCCTGCGCGCGGCGGAAGAACTCCTTGTCCTTGGGATTGGAGTTGGGCCAGCCGCCTTCGATGTAATCGATACCGAGCTCATCCAGCTTCTGCGCGATGATCAGCTTGTCGTCGACGGAGAATGAGACGGCCTCGCCCTGAGTGCCGTCCCGAAGAGTGGTATCGAATGTGTGGATGCGCATAAATTTTTGGCTTCGCAGACAAGAGTGTCTGCGCTACTTCACTGCGGCGGCTTCCTGCTCCTGCGGTACGCCTTCCTCCTTTTTCTTTTTGCTCAAGAACGTCATCATCTGCCGGAGCTCCTTGCCCACGCGTTCGATGGGTTGGTCCTGCGCGGCTTTGCGCATGGCGAGGAAGTTGTGGCGGCCGGTTTTGTTCTCGTTGATCCATTCGCGGGCGAACTGGCCGGACTGGATTTCGGAGAGAATTTTCTTCATTTCTTTGCGCGTTTCAGCGGTGACGATGCGCGGGCCGCGGGTGTAGTCGCCATATTCGGCGGTATCGGAGACGGAGTAGCGCATGTAGCTCAGGCCGCCTTCGTAGATGAGGTCGACGATGAGCTTTACTTCGTGCAGGCACTCGAAATAAGCGATTTCGGGCGCGTAACCGGCCTCGACGAGGGTTTCGAAGCCCGCCTTGATGAGCGCACTGACGCCGCCGCAGAGCACGGACTGTTCGCCGAACAGGTCGCTTTCAGTTTCTTCCTTGAACGTGGTTTCGATGACGCCGGCCTTCAGGCAGCCGAGCGCGAGAGCATAGGCGAGGGCGTTTTGGAGCGCTTGGCCGGACGCGTCCTGGGCGATGGCGACGAGCGCGGGCACGCCGACGCCTTCGGTGTACAGCTCGCGCACGCGATGGCCAGGCGCCTTGGGCGCGATCATGGAAACGTCGACGTCGGCGGGCGGCTTGATTTCGCCGAAGTGGATGGCGAAGCCGTGGGCGAACATCAGGGTTTTGCCGGCGGTCAGGTGGGGCGCGA
>JASIGB010000743.1:0-6520 GCA_030045355.1 Bryobacteraceae bacterium | reverse complement strand
GCGCCGACGTAAAGAAGTACATCATTGACCCGGTAGTGGGCGGCAACCTGGTGGACTCCTCCACCAAGTATCACGTGAACCCCACTGGCCGCTTCGTCATCGGCGGACCGCACGGCGATACCGGCCTCACCGGCCGCAAGATCATCGTCGACACCTATGGCGGCATGGGCCGTCATGGCGGTGGCGCGTTCTCCGGTAAGGATCCGACGAAGGTGGATCGCTCGGCCTGCTACATGGCGCGCTATGTGGCGAAGAACATCGTCGCGGCTGGCCTTGCGTCGCGCTGCGAAGTGCAGCTCGCGTATGCCATCGGCGTCGCCGAACCGGTTTCCATCATGGTGGACACCTTCGGAACCGGTAAAGTGGATCAAGCGCACCTGGTGGAGCTCGTCCGCCAGAACTTCAAGCTCACCCCCAAGGGCATGATCGAGACTCTGAAGCTGCGCCGGCCGGTCTATCGCAAGACCTCCTACTATGGCCACTTCGGCCGCGCGGAAGAGACCTTCACTTGGGAAGCCACCGACAAAGCGGAAGCTCTCAAGGAAGGCGCCAAAGTCGCCGCCGTCGCGAAGTAGCTCGTTTGCGGCGTAGCCATTTGCTTCTGGCCGGGGCTCGATGCTTCAATGGAAGCGCGGGCCCCCGAATCCCGCCTGTTCTCTTTCCTCCATGCTAGTCGAAGGTTGCAAGCACGAAATCGAAATTACCGTCCCGCTGGATGAAATCGCGCGCGAGACGGATCGAGTTGTCGCGAACATCCAGCAGAAGGCCAAGCTGCCGGGATTTCGTCCGGGTAAAGCCCCGGCCAGCCTGATCCGCAGCAAATTCTCCCGGCAGGTGCGCGAAGACGTCCTCGAAAATCTGCTCCCGAAGTTCTTCAAGCAAAAGGTCGAAGAAGAGCACCTGGAAGTAGTCGGGCGTCCCAACGTCAAAGACGTCCATTTCCACGAAGGCGAGCCGCTGCGTTTCAAGGCCGAGTTCGAAGTCGCGCCCGAAATCGAGCTCAACGAATACCGCGGCGTCACCGTGCACTATACCGAGCCGCAGGTCAGTGACGAGGACATCTCCAAGCGCCTGGATGAAATCCGCGAGCAAAAGGCGCAGTTTGTAAACGTAGAACCGCGTCCGGTCGCCGATGGCGATTACGCTGTCGTAACGCTGGACAGCATTTCGGGAGTCGAGCAGCCTGTTCATCAGGACGAGGTGGTCCTGCATATTGGCGATCCCGACACCATGGCCGGCTTCTCCGAAGCGCTCCTGGGGATGTCGCCGGGCGAAGAGAAGGAATTCGATGTCAGCTATCCGGAGGACTTCGGGCAGGCCCGGCTGGCAGGCAAAACCGTGCGCTTCCGCGCCAGCCTGACCATGATCCGCACCAAGGAGTTGCCCGAACTCAACGACGAGTTCGCACAGGACTTGGGCGATTATCCTTCGCTCAATGATCTGCGCGATGCCGTTCGCAAAGCCATTTTCGCCGAACGTGAGCACGCATCGCAGAACAAGGCCAAAGAGGAACTGATCGACCGTCTGATTGAGACCCACGATTTTCCGGTGCCGGAAGCTTATATCGAACGGCAGATGGAAGCGCAGCTCGAAGTGCAGTTCCGCGATTTGGCCGAGCGCGGCATCGATCCCACCAAGCTCAAGATCGATTGGGCTAAGGTGAAGGAAACCCAGCGGCCCAAAGCTATGCACGACGTGAAAGCGTCGCTGCTGGTCGACAAAATCGCCGAGCGCGAGGCCATCGCGCCCACCAACGAGGAAGTGGATGCCGAGGTCCAGCGCATCGCCAAGCAGCAGCGCGAGCCGGTGGCCGCGGTGCGCAAGAAGCTGCAGAAGGACGGCACTTTGAATCGCATCGCCTATCAGATCCGCAGCAACAAGACCTTGAGTTTCCTGTTCGAGCACGCCCGCAAGGAAGCCGGCGAGATCGCGCCTGACCCACCCGAAACGCCTGAGCCGGATTCCGCAGAATCTGAGTGAAACGCCGCAAGTACAGGATAGATCGAGAGTTCTAGTCCAGTAACGCTACCAATTCTTTATACCCGGCGATCGGATTGCGCCACTTGATCGGGGGACAACTCCGATGCGAACGATTCTTGTTGTACCCAACGCTGCGCTCCACCAGGAATTAGTCACCGCGCTCGCAGAATTTCCGGAAATCGAACTGGTGCGCCAGATCACCACGTACCCGGAACCCGAAGACCTGCTACGGACCGTCCGCGCCCGCAAGCCGGACTTCATCTTCATCTCCGCCGAAGAGTTCGCGAAGTTCGAGGCCCTTGCCGCCGGCATCGATGACTGCATGCCCGGCCTGCCCGTCATCTGCGCGATTCGCGAGGCGGATCCCGTAAAATTGATTCCGAAACTGATGCACCTGGGAGTCCGCGAGCTGGTGACCGGTCCGGTGACGCACGAAAAGCTCGGTGAAACCATCGCATCCGTCGCACGGCAGCTCGCCAAACGTCCCGCGCCCATGGTGCGCCTGGCCGACCTGTACGCATTCCTCCCGGCCAAGCCCGGCGTCGGTTCCTCCACCATTACCGTGAGCACCAGTTGTGCGCTCGCCGACGAGTTGCACGTGCGGACGCTGCTGCTGGATTGCGACCTGATGGCGGGAGTCACAAAATTCCTACTGAAGTTGGGCAACAGTTCCTCCATCGTCAATGCGCTGGAGCACGCCGGCGCCATGGACGAAGATCTGTGGGCTCAGATGGTGGGCCATTGGGATGGGTTGGACGTGCTGCACGCCGGCGAACTCGCTCCTCCGGCCAATCTGACGGCAGCGAGCCTGGAGATCGTGCTGGGTTTCGCACGCGCCCAATACGACACAGTCTGCGCCGATCTGGCCAGCAGCCTGGATCCCTTCACGGTTCAAATTCTCCACGAAGCGCGGCGCATATTTCTCGTCACCACCCCCGAACTGGTGCCGCTCTACCTGGCGGCGGACCGCGTGCGCCACTTGAAGGAACTGGGATTAAGCGACAAAGTCAGCCTGTTGCTGAACCGCAAGAATCCCGCGCACCGCGGACTCTCCGACAGCGAGGTGGCGCAACTGGCCGGCTTGCCGATTGCGCTTCAGTTCTCCAACGATTATCCGGTCGTCCAAGGAGCGATCCTGGAGGGAACGCCTGTGCCGCAGCGCTCGGGGCTGGGCCAAAGCATTCTCGCGCTCGCGCGATCGATCGCGCCTTCCGCGTCCGCGCACCATGCTCCTCCCCGGCAGAGGAAATTTCTGGAGTTTTTCCATATCGCGTCAGCGCGCGATCACGAGACGCTTTGGCGAGATTGAAGCAGCGCGATCGATGCAGGGCTCATTCCATGTGGCCGTCGCGCATATGGACCACGCGGTCGCCGTAGCCCGCGGCTTCAGGATTGTGCGTGATCATCAGAATGGTTTGTCCCATGTTCTTGTTTAGATCGCGCAACAGGCCCAGCACGGCGTTGGAATTCTGGGTGTCGAGATTGCCGGTGGGTTCATCGGCCAGCAGAATGGCGGGACGATTCACGATGGCGCGCGCGATGGCGACGCGCTGCTGCTCGCCGCCGGAAAGCGCCCGGGGCTTGTGATTCAGGCGTGCATCGATGCCCAAAAGACGCAGCACGTTCAGGAACTCGGGATCGAACGGTCCGTTCTTGTGCGCGATGTCGCGCGCGATTTCGATGTTCTCGCGCGCGGTTAACGTCGGCAATAGATTATATTTCTGGAAAACAAAACCGACCGTTCCCTTGCGCAAATCCGTGCGCTCAGCGTCGGACATTCCGAACAAATCGCGGCCCGCGATGAGGACGCTGCCGGAGGTCGGATGGGTCAGGCCGCCCAGAATATGAAACAGCGTGGACTTGCCGGAACCCGAGGGGCCTACGACACAAACAAATTCGCCCGCTTGCACGTCCAAATCCACGCCGCGCAGGGCTTGCACGTCCACGTCGCCTACATGATAGATCTTGCGTAATCCGCGGATGGAAATGAGGGGCTCTTTAGTCATAAGCGAGAGCCTCAATGGGATCGTGCCGCGCGGCCTTGAGACCGGGATAGAGCGCGCCCAGCAGCGCGCCGCCAATTGCAATCGCTGCGGCGATGGGCCACCAACGCGGAACAATCGCCTGGGTGAGCGAAGCCGGCGCCAGCGTGTGAATCAGAAACTGCGTGACGTAGGACAAAAGAATTCCGAGAACCGATCCGGCAATAGCGAGCAGGGCCGTCTCGCGCAGCAGGATATTCAAGACGTAGCCCGGCGAGGCGCCCAGAGCCTTCAGGACGCCGATCTCGCGGGTGCGTTCCAGCACGGCGCTGTACATGGACAGAAGGACCACCATGAACCCTACTACAATGCCGATGCCGATTACGACCCAAAGGAACGCTTGCAGCATGGGGATGTTGCTCACCGAGAATAGCGATGTGAACTCGTCCATGGAGTAGATCTTGTCGTCCTTGAGGACGTTGCGCAACGACATCACCACGGCATCGGTTTGGGAAGGGTCGTCGAGTTTCACGTAGATTACTGTGACCATGCCCGTGCTCGCGGTTAGATCCTGCAGCGTCGCCAGCGGCACCACCAAGCGCGCCAGCATACCGGGCTGGAAGATTGCGGAAACACGCCAGGAATGGTTCAGCAACATAATCATCTCGCCGACCTTCACCCGGTGCTGGCTCGCATAATATTCGTCGACCATCACATCGTAAGGCCCTTGGAACGGTCCTCCGGACACGTAATGGAAACCGCCGTTGAGCTTGTCGAACTGGCGCAGATCGAGCCCCGTGACATAGCTCAGCAGCTCTGTGGGTTGTTGCAGCACGCCCACGGCGGCAACAACGTGCGGTTGCTGCTCAATCTTAGCGACGTAGCCGATCGGCATGTTGCCGGTCATGCTGATAATTGAACTCGCAGGAGGGCGGACCATGATCTCGGCGCCCACGCCACGCGTACGCTCGGCCTGGGAACTGAGTGTTCCATCGCGCAATCCGACCAAGGTCAGGATCAGGGTGACCTGAATGGCGATTACGACTATGCCGATCAGCGTCCGCACGGGGCGATGCTTCAGATTTTCGACTACCAGTTTGTTGGTCAAGCGTTTGCGGATCTACTTGTACGAGACCTACTTGTATGCGATCACCAGGCGCTGCGGGAAGGGCGCCAACTCGCGCATTTCGCTACGCGCGAAGCCGGCGTTGCGGAACATTTTTTCCAGTTCCGCATAGGTATACGCGTCGCCCGCCGGGGTTCCGAGCATTTGCAGGCTGAAGGCCGCGTCGCGCGCGGGCGAGATGCGATCTTCGTTGGGAATGAACTCGGGCGCGATCACGAATCCGTCCGCGGCCAACGCCGCGTGCACTTTGCGCAACAGCTTTTCGTTGGTGGGCGCGTCGAAGTGGTGCAGGAAATTGGGAACCAGGATAATGTCGTAACCGGAGCCGAAGTCCACATCGAAGGCGCTGCCGGGAATCGTGGAATAGCGCTCCGCGACGCCGAACTTGGCGGCGTTTTCGGCGGCCACTTCCAGAACGTTGGCCCAATCCACGCCCGTGACGCGCGCGTTCGGATTGTGTCTGGCGAAAGCGAGGCCATAGAGGCCGTGGCCGGCGGAAATATCGAGCACGCGAATGGGTTTGGACCCCGCGAACATGTTGGCGATCAACTGGGCCGGCATTTGCATTATCCCGGCCATCGAACGCGCGAACTCCACCCAAATGGGTTGATCCGGTTCCAGCGCGGTTTCTGTCTGCGCGCCGCCATTGCGGATGACTCCAGCGAGATTTTCCAACATTCCCGCGATGGTCGGGCTCATCAGGAAATTCGCCATGGCGCCGATATAGGCGGGCGAGCGGCGATCGAGGAACGCCGCCGAATCGGGCGTCAGCGAATAATCGCGGCCATCCTTGCGAAGAAAACCGATGATCGTCAGATAGTCGCAAAGCACGCGCGTCCCCTTCTCGGACGCCTGGATCCGAGCGGCGATCGCGCTCAGTGAATGGTTGCCTTCGGCGATGGCGGTGAACAGGTCGAGATCGATACCGGCGCGTAGCGTTACGGAGCGCTGGAAGGATTGCAGCGTGTCGAACACGATTTCGGGCGACGGGGCTTGCGGTTGTGGCGAAGAGGACATACATCACCAGTGTATCCGTACGCCGCCGATGACATCGCGCGACCAGGCTTGGTAGCCGAGGACCTCCATGTAGCGCTCATTGAGAAGATTGTTGACTTTGAGAATCGGCGTGAAGTGCTTGGCGATGTCGTACGACGCGCTCGCGTAAATATTTTGGTAGCCCGGATTGCGCGTGACTCCGAAGATAAAATCGGCGTCCTGGCGCTCGCCGACGAAACTGCCGCCGATGACGAGCGACCAGCGGCGCGGCGTGACCGCGATGGACATGGAGCCGGAATTGAGAGGGCGGCGCACCAGCGGCTGGCCGACGCCGGTGTCGGAGGATTCGGGCGTAGTGGACGCGGTGATGCGCGTGGGCATCCACATGTATGCGCCGTTGATCGCGAGGTAGTTCGTCACTCGCGCCTGCGCCGAA
>JASIGB010000742.1:0-4355 GCA_030045355.1 Bryobacteraceae bacterium | reverse complement strand
GCACTACGAGGGAACGCCCGGGCTATGGCAGACACTGATTCACGGACTCATTCGCCTGGGTCTGCCGTATTCGGCTTACGGTTTCGTGTCGGCAACGTTGTCGCTCGCGGCCGTATGCTTTCTTCTCTGCTACGCGCCTTTGCCGATTTTTGTTCGCGTGGTCCTGCCGTTCACTTATTTTCTTTGTTATCAATATGCGGTGATTGCGCGCAGTTACGCGCTGATCGCTCCTTTGTTATTTGCGGTCGCAGCCCTCTATCCGCAAAGGCGCGAACGGCCGGTGCTGATGGCGGTCCTGCTTGCGTTGCTGGCCGGAGTAAGCGCCCACGGATTCCTGGTATCCGCTTGCATTTGGATAGTAATTTATGCTCCGATGCTCGGGCGCGGCGGCGCTTCGCGTAAGAAGATACTCGTCGCTGGAGTTAGTTATTTACTAATTCTGGTATTTTTCCTAGTATCCGCATGGCCGGCGAAGGACGGTACTTTTGCCGATCACCGCGGCCTCGCGAATCTGCGGCTGTTGCCAGAAATCGCGAAAGCAGGACTCGCGGCAGCGTTCACCGGTTACTGGATCCCCACGCTCGCGGTGATCGCGCTTTCGGCGCCGTTCCTATGGCGCGGCGGAGGCTGGCTCATCTTCTTGCTGGCCACTGCGAGCTTGTGTCTGTTCGGAGCCGCGATTTACGCGCAATTGTGGCACTTCGGCATTGTCTTCCTGGTCTGGATCTTCGCCATGTGGATTTCGGCCTACAACACGCGGCTGACTACGGCAGCGCTCGCGGCCTTGATCGCCGCGATTGCTTTCCAATGCTACTGGACGGGCGCAGCCGTCCTTTACGACTGGAGACACCCGTACTCGGGGAGCGCGGCGGCGGCCGAGTATTTGCGCGAATCCGGGATCGCTTCCAAAGGCATCTATGCCGTAGGCTTCCCGTCCGTCGCCGTTCAGCCGTATTTCCGTTCGAACATTTACTCGGATTATCGCCACGGTTACTGGGACTGGTCCAGCCGGAACACGGCCGGTGATCCTGGCGCGCTGCTGGCATCGCCGCGCCGCGAGTTCGTATTGGTGGGTTACAAGAACGCCCTGGAAAAGCGCCATTGGGCCGATCTTCTCGCGCTGTTAGGTTACCGCGAGACGCGGGAATTCAATGGCGGCACGTTCTGGGAGACTCGCGTTTTCGAATTCGAGTCGTATGACCTTTACGAGGAAGTATCACCGCCACACGTCGAAGATGCCGTCGATGCCGCCGATCCCGCGCAGGGGCCTCTGTTCTTGAGCGGCTTCTATGGCATTGAAGGGAAATCGCGCTGGACCGCGAGAAGGTTCTCCGTGTTGCTCAACGCCGCCGATCGGCGAGCGGAGGCGCTCAACCTGGAGTTTTACATCCCCGATATCCAAATGCGGAATCTGGGGCCGATCACCATTCGCGCCTCAATCGCGGGCCGCGAGCTGGCGCCGCAGACATTCTCCAGCGCGGGCTCGCACCGCTATTCGGCTCGGGTCGCGCCCGATGCGTTGCGCGGTGCATTTGTCATCGCCGATTTTCGATTGGACAAATCGTCTGAGGGCCGCTATGCCGACGCGCGCGATTTAGGCATCGTAGTGACGCGCATTGGCTTGAGCGAACCACCTTAGCGAAGCAGCGTTCCCGGCGCAATAGAGCCGTCCGGGCGCGGGATGGAGTGGTTCGAAAGCAGGAAAAACTTTCCCGATGATGCGGCGCTCGCGGTGTGCGTGGAGGCGCCGGCGGTGACGGCGATGTCGCGCAGCGATTCTGGAAGCATGAAGTCGCGATCCGCGCTGCAGCGGATCAGTTCCGCCAGTTTCGAGAGCGCTCCGCTATCGATCAGCGTGGCCTCCGGATGCAGGTTGTCCGGCAACTTCCACGCGCGCAGCCGCTGTTCGTACATTGGCATCAGCGCTCCGAGCGAGCAGAATTGATCGGCGCTGACGATCATGCCCAGGCGATAAAAGAAATCCGAAGTCTTGGTCGTATCCAAGGGCGTGAGGTACAGATAGCGGACCTTCGGCAGATCGAGCACCGACGCGTAAAACTCATCGTCGGGCGATACGATCACTAGTTCGTTTGCCCGGCGCAAGTGTGCGTAAGCATCCAGGGCCGCAGCCGCGGGGGCGGTGCTCGGTGCGTAGTTGAGGCCCCAGGTGGCGTCGCCCGCCCAAACCTTCACGCCGAATGCCGCGAGCAGCGCGGCGCAGGCTGCCCAAGCCATCCGTCCTCGAAACAGAGGCGAGAACTCGACGCTCGCCAGTGCCAGCGCGGGCAGGAGCGGCAACAGATAATACGCGGCGCGCGTTCCGAAAATCCCCAGGCACAAGCAGGCGGTGACGATCCAGGCCGCCAACAACCGCGCCTGCGTGCGATTGGCGCGCGTCTTCGCTCCTTTCCAGGCTAGCGCCATCCAAGGCAGACTGGTCAGCGACAGCACGAGCAGGATCGGATCGGTGCGTAGCAGCGTACTCAGATAAAACCAAAAGTTGCTTTCTCCGTTGTATCGAGACGGCGCGGTCAGGCCCGAGCCGAGCAGTTGGAACCGCACGTATTCGGCTACAAACCAGTCCCGGTGAACGAAGAATTCATAGACGTGCCAGGGCGCGGCCACCAGCGCCACCACCCCGAACGCGGTAAGAACTTTTCGCACGGGCAGACGTTCTTTATCTCCCGCGAATGCCCAATACACGGCCAGAATCAACAGCGGAAGCAGCCCGGCGGCACTCTTGGTCATGATGGCGGCGCCGGAGAGCGCGCCGAACGCGATCGCCGACGCGCGACGCTCCCAAGGTGGATCGGACACGATGAGGAACATCCCCGTGACCAGGAACAGCGCGAGCAGCGTGTCGGTCATAAATTTTCGGGCGATCGAGTGAAAGACGGGCGTCCCTACGAGAAGCACGACGCCTGAAAACGCCGCAGGCATGGAATGCGATCGCCTGAGCCACCCATAGAGCAGCAGGCAGCACAGCACGCCCGAGGCGAGCACGGGCAATCGCAGCGCCAGCGGCGAAATGCCCGCGAGGCGCATTGTCGCCGCGCCCGCCCACATCAGCAGCGGCGGCTTATTGAGCATGAAGCGCTCGAGGAACACCGGCGTCAGCCACTCATTGTTGCGGGCCATCCGCGCTGCCGCGTGGCCGTATACGGCTTCATCCTGCGCGCCCGCGTGGAGCAGCGGATCGACGTAGCCCGAGGCCATTCCCGCGCCGCGAATTCCGAAACCGAGCACTATGGCCGCGATCGCTCCCACTGCCATCAACTCCATCGCGATGCGGCTCCGGTTGCCCACAGATTTGATATCGTAGCTCTGCGGAGGCTCCCGTGACACGCTTCTTGATTCTGGCGCTCGCTTGTTTCACCGCTATCGCGTTCGGCGATTCGGCCGCGGCACAGGTTCCCGAAATCCCGTTCGAATCGGTTCCCCATTTCCTGAAGCTCCCGCCCAATCTCTATTTGGGCGAGGCGTCGGGCGTGGCGATCAACTCCAAGCACCACATATTCGTTTTCTCGCGCGGCAACACCACGGGTCCGGCTTACGGAGCAACAGCAGCGCAAATCCTCGAATTCGGGCCGGATGAGACCTACATTCGCGAAATCGGCCACAATCTCTACGCCTGGTCCTTCGCGCACGCCATCCGCTTCGACAAGGACGATAATCTGTGGGCGGTGGACAAAGGATCGGACATGGTGATCAAGTTCGATCCCGCGGGCCGCGTGGAGATGGTGTTCGGCCGCAAGAAAGAAGCGTCCGACGAAGGCGCCGAGCCGTGGAAGCGCGTCAATCCGCCGCGCCCAGCGGTGAACGGACAGTTCCGCCAACCCACCGACGTTACGTGGGACCCGCAAGGCGACATCTTCATTAGCGACGGCTACATCAATTCGCGCGTGGCCAAGTTCGACAAGAACGGCGATTGGGTGAAGCAGTGGGGCACATTCGGGACCGGCCAGGGCGAGTTCAACACGCCGCACAGCATCGCCGCGGACGCCAAAGGCAATATCTACGTGGCCGATCGCGGCAACCGGCGCATCCAGGTTTTCGACACCGAAGGAAAATTCCTGCGCCAGATTACCATCGATGTGCCGTTCGATCCGAACGCGCGCCCTGCCATCGGCAGTAAGCCGATGTTGCCGATTACGGGCAGCCAAACCATGGCACCTGGCTCACCCTGGGCTATCTGCCTTACGCCCCCACCGAACCAGGTTCTGTTCAGCTCTGATGCCTACCCAGGTCGCATTTACAAGCTAGCCCTGGACGGAAGGGTTTTGGGGGTGCTGGGAGAATCTGGCAAACAGCTCAAACAGTTTGGATGGATTCACGAAATCGCGTGTCCTTCAAAC
>JASIGB010000741.1:0-2693 GCA_030045355.1 Bryobacteraceae bacterium | reverse complement strand
TTCAGATCGGGATCGTAGCGGCAGGCTTTGGTGACGCCGGTCTTTGTGTTGTCCGGCTTTTGTGGCGGGCCGCGTTATGTGGCCGCGGCGACCAGGCGCCACGCCGGTCAAGGCGGAATGAGTGGATGATGGAACATAATCCTCACAGCGAATCGAGCCATTTCAGGAGATCCGGGTCCTTGCGCCATCCGGCGGCCGGGCGGCACTCCGCCGAGGCATCGACGGGCGGCATACATGCGGCGACGGCAGCTTGCTTGGTGCGCAACGTAATCTCTGCATAACGGTTAGTGGTGTCGAGACTGACATGGCCAAGCCATGCTCGGATAACATTGACATCGACGCCGGCTTCCAAGAGGTGGACAGCTGAACTGTGGCGAAAGGCGTGTGGGAATAAGCCGCACCGTGATTCTCCCGAAGCGCTGCAGTTCAGTGAGGCTGTGTGCCGCTTTACGATTTTGTATATTCCGAATCGTGTGAGCGGCTTGTGCTGCTGTGAAAGAAACACCGGCGCAGTCTTGTCGGCCAGCCTGGCGGCCACCAGTTGCTTCAATAGTTCTGCAGTTTCAGGCCAGATTGGGCAACTGCGCCACTTGTCTCCTTTTCCGTGAAGCCGGACGCGATAAGGCTCAATGAGGTCCACATCTGTGAGCCGAACATCAGCAGCCTCCTGAACACGCGCCCCGGTGTTGTAGAGGAACATCAGGAGAGCACGGTCCCGCAATGCCAAACTGCCGTTTCTGGGTAACGTCTGAAAGAGTGTATCGATCTCATCGCGCTCCAGATAGACTGTCCGCGCCGCCTGGACACGCTTGGTTGGAATGGCTTCCACTCTTTGAGCTTCGTCCAGCATCTCTGGATAGTGAACGGCGACGTAGCGGTAGAACGTGCGCAGCGCCGCAAGCCGCTGATTTCGGGTACGCGCCTGGTTGCTTCGCGTTTCCTCAATCATGCGCAAAAAATCGAGCACCCGCTCAAACGCAAGATCGCCGAGCGCCAGGCGCGTTACGGGCCGGCGGCATAGGCTCCCAACATGGATCAGGAACAGCTTTAGCGTGTCGCGGTAGCTTCTGATCGAACCTGGGCGGAGCCCCTTCTGGACTTTGAGGTGGTCTTCGAAAAAGGCGACTATGACCTTGCCGAGGCTGCTGTTCATCGGTCGCCTCCGGTCGGGGCAAAAGCGCGGAAACGTCGATCGGCTTCCCGCAGCAGTTCTTCGGTAATGGTCAGATAGACTGCCGTGGAATTGGGGTCCACATGCCCCAGGAATGTGGAGAGATGTATCAACCGGCAGTTCGGGTCGATGCCCTCGCGATACCAACGCAATAAGGTGCCAACGGCAAAGGCGTGTCGTAGGTCATGCAGTCGAGGCGGAGACACGCCGGGCGGCAGGCGGAGGCCGAGTTTGGGGACAAGCGCGTGAAACGTTTGGCTCACTGTTTCTGCGCATATGCAGCCGCGTTTCGTAAACGAAAACAATGGTCTATCGACTTCACGCGCCTCGCCGTGACGTTGCTCTATGTAGTTTCGGAGGCGCGCCGCCAGCCTGGGCCCCAGCGGCACAAGCCGGCTCTTACTGAATTTCGTCTCGCGAATAAACAACGCGTCGCGGTTGAAATCGACATCCCCCAGTTTCAGTCTGACCGCTTCGCCAACGCGTAGCCCAAGACCGTATAGCAAGGCGAAGATCGTCTCATATGTCCGCGCCCTATGAGGCGCACGGGACCGATCGGGGAGTGTGCCCACGATCTCCAGCAGTCGCTTGGCATCGTTGAGGTCGAAGAGATAGGGAATACGCTTACCGGTGTCACGACGTCGTGCAGCAGTTACCGGATTGCTCGGGACGAGCCGTTGCACCACGGCCCAGTCGAAAAAGCGATGGAGTACACCGAGCAGGTGGTTGTAACTGCGCGGCCGCGCTCGGGGTCGCGATTGCAGGAAGCGTTCAATCAGGACGCTGTCAATGCCATTCCATCCGTTGATAGCGTGTTCGCAGAGGTACAGGTCAAAGAGTCGGAGGGCGGCGGCCTCTGGCCGGTATCTCCGGTTCAGGGCGCGCTTGTACTCCACGAACTGGCGAATCGGCTGCGCCAAAGTGCTGTGAAGATCTGCAACCTTCATAGCTCCTCCCCGTTGCCCATGGCGACCTCTCTCAAAGCGGCAATGGCAACTTTCGAGTAAATCTCGGTCGATTGTGGAGAGCGGTGGCCAACGTAATCACCAATGGTTTTGAGGGGGAACTCAGCGTCAATCAATCTTTGGACACATGTATGCCGTAGCGTGTGTGCACCAGCCCGGTGTACCTGCACGCCTGCTTTGCGAAGGTAGAGCGCCACAGTGGCCGAAATAGCGCCGTTACTGATTGGTGTGCGCGGAGCCAGCACCCGGAAGAATACATGGCGATCCTCAGTTTTCGGCCTGCCGGAACGGAGATAAGCGATCAATGCTTCAGCCACCACGTTGGCGAGTGGATAAGCCGTGCAATGTCCGGCCTTGCGCTCCGGGATCTGGAGCCGCTCGCGTTTCCAATCGATGTCGTCGAGAGTGAGTTTAGCGACCTCGTGTGCGCGCAGACCATAGGTCACCAACAACAGAAGGATGGCGTAATCGCGCCTTCCCCGGACTGTGCGCTTATCCACTGCCTCCAGCATGCGGCGCACCTCGTCCCAGGTGATGGATCGTGGCACATCGGCCAA
>JASIGB010000740.1:0-13769 GCA_030045355.1 Bryobacteraceae bacterium | reverse complement strand
CGGTTTCCAGAACGTGGCTCGCAGCGGCCTGCAGCTTACCGTAGGCGCCGCCCCGGTACTGGATTTTCAGATGATGGTCGGCCAGGCCAGTGAAACGGTGAGCGTGAGCGCCGAAGCGGCGCAGGTGGAGACCACCACCGCCGCGGTTTCCTCGCTGGTGAATCAGACGCAGATGCGCGAATTGCCTCTGAACGGCCGCGATTGGGAACAGTTGATTCTGCTCGCGCCTGGCGTCCTGAGTTATCCGCAGGGCGGGTCGAGCGCGCTGACTTCGGTCGCCAATGCTTACTCCATCGCCGGCACGCGTCCGGAAGGCTACGCCAATATGCTGGATGGCGAAGACATGCTGAACTGGTGGCAGCGCAACGCCGGCGGGGATGTGACCGGAACATCGCTGGGCATCGATAGCATCGCGGAATTCCAAACGCTCACCGGCACCTTTGGCGCCCAGTACGGCGGCAACGGCGCGGCGATCATTGCGGTTACCAAATCGGGCACCAACGAATTCCATGGCTCGCTGTACGAATTCTTGCGGAACAGCGATCTGGACTCACGCGGCTTCTTTGACGGACCGTCTCCGCCGCCTTTCCGCAGGAATCAGTTCGGCGCCACGTTCGGCGGGCCGATCAAGAAGAACAAGCTGTTCTTCTTCGTGAATTACGAAGGCATCCGGCAGGTTCTGGATACCACGTACGTGAACTTCGTTCCGAGCGCAACGCTGCGCCAAGGCATCTATAACGGACAGCCGTATACGGTGAATGCCGCCTCGCAAGCCATGCTGAACCTATACCCGGTTGCAAATGCCGGGGCCTTGAACGCCAACGTGGGTTACTACGATTACGTCGGCGCGCAGATCACACCGGAAGATTTCGGCGTCGCGCGTATCGATTACAACATCTCCGACAAAGACTCGCTATTCGGCCGCTATCAAGCCGACTTCGGAACCCGGACCACCTACAGCGGCTTGGGACTCTGGCCCACCTACGATACGACGCATAATCAGTTCCTGACCATCGGCGAGCACCACATTTTCTCGCCGACCTTGATCAACGAATTCGATGTATCGTACTCCCGGCCTGTCACCGGAGAAGTGCAACCGACCGAGCACGCTCCCCTGCAGATCTTCACTCCGGCGCGCGAAGACGTTTACGTCGATTTGCCCCTCGGCCTCACTCCGCTGGGCGCTTCGTTCATTAATCCCTTCCAGTACATTCAGAACAAATTCACGGAGCGGGACGACCTGAAGTGGATCCGCGGCTCGCATACCATCAGCATGGGCGCAACCTTCCGGCGCGAGCAGCTTAATCCGTATGCCTACACGTATTGGAATGGATTCTATCTATTCACCAGCATGCCGAACTTTTTTGCCGGGGATCCCGCGTCATTCACCGGCGCACCGAATGGTGGGACCGATACCTATCGTGCCGAGCGCGATATCCGGCTGACGCCTTATATTCAGGACGACTGGAAAGTGAACAGCCGGCTGACGGTGAACTTCGGGTTGCGGTACGACTGGGAATCCAACCCGATCGAAATCCACAACAACTTTTACAACGCCGTCGGTCCGCCCTTTGGAACCGGTTTCGAAAACGTGCCGCATGCGTTCGTGAGCAATCCTTCGAACAAGAATTTCGATCCTCGGGTTGGACTGGCGTGGGACGTGTTCGGAGATCACAAGACCTCCGTTCGCGCGGGGTTTGGCATCTTTCATGACACACTCCAAACTTACACGTTCTCCTCGGCTTATCTGACCAATCCGCCGTACTTGACCGAGAACCAGGTTTTCACGGGCGGCGATCCGAATTGGCCGTATCCTTTCGTGGGCGGCGGAACGCCTCTGCTGAGCAACACCAACGGAACTTATTACGGCATCCACACCACGCCGTACAGCATGGAATACACGCTGAGCGTCCAGAGGGAATTGCCCGGCGGCACGCTGCTTACGGTTGGCTACCAAGGGACGCGGGGCGTGCATTTGCTGGCTTTCCACGATTTCAACGCGCCCATTCCAACCGTCACCAACGGCGTGTACGACTTCGTTCATGCCACTTCCACAGGGGCATTGGCGGCGAATCCAGTGCCCGATCCCAGTTTCGGCTCGCTGGACATGCTGGATACCACCAGCTACTCGTCGTATAACGCCTTGCAGGTTAGCGCGGCCCACAGGCTTTCTGCAAACCTGGTATTCCAGTTCTCCTACACCTGGTCGCATTGCATCGACAATTCGTTCGCCTATGCGGGCTTGGGCGCCAACAACGTGACGTCCGCGAATACCAATCCGTACGACTGGGCGCTGGACAAAGGAAACTGCAGCTTTGACCTCCGCCAGGTGATCGCTGCCAACGCCGTCTACCTGCTTCCCTTTAAAGGCAGCCGCTGGGTGGAAGGCTGGCAGATTACCGGTATCGAGTCGTGGCACACTGGCGTTCCCTTCTCTCTCGGAGAAGGCACCCAACCGTACCTCGATAACAACTTCGACGATCCTCGTCCGAACGTGATCGCAGGCTGCAACGTTTACGCCAATCAGAACGTTCATCAGTGGTATAACCCGGCGTGTTTCACCTACGCCCCTTACGGCACGCTCGGGGATATGGGACGGAACGCACTGGTGGGGCCGGGCTTTGTAGAAACCGATCTGGGCGTGATGAAGGAGACCAGGATCACCGAACGGGTTAGCGTTCAGTTCCGCGCCGAGCTGTTCAATCTGTTCAACCACCCCAACTTCAGCGAACCGGCCGAAGGCGTGTTCACCGCCGGATCGGCGGCCACAGGCTATCAAGGCGTGCCGGTCGCTACGGCGGGAGAGATCACGGCGCTTGTGGGTAGCGGCGGACTGAGCAACGTCGCGCGACAGACCCAGTTTAGTTTGAAACTATTGTTCTAAAATCAGTTCCGATCTCCACGGCCGCGCCGTGCAGGCAACCGATCCCGCGGCGCGGGCATCCAAACTTCAGGGGTGACAGAGCCGTGAACTGTGGAATCGGTCCCAAGTTGTTGGCCGCATTGGTAGCGGCCGCTTTCTTTGCGAGCGCCGGACTGGCGTCATCGCTTCCAAATGCTACCGGCGGCTCGGCGCAGATGGTGATTACGGCGGTTCCGGCGAAGGGCGCAAGCGAGTCAGCGCTGGATCGAGATGATATAACCGTTACGCTCGCCAAAGCGCCCGCTCGGGTGGTCAGTCTCCAACGCCTGGCGGGCCCGCTTGCGAGCCTGCAGCTTTTTGTGTTGCTGGATGATTCCACGCCGGCCTCGACGCTCGGCGTCCAAATTCCCCAATTGAAGGCGTTCATCGAGGCCTTGCCGCCTGGGACGCAGGTGGCGGTGGGGTACATGCGAAACGGGACCTTCGGGCAAGTCCAGGGGTTCACGGCAGATCACCAAAAGGCGGCTCGGGCCGTGCGTCTGCCGGTCGCCGAGGTGGGGCTAAATGGCAGCCCGTATTTCGCGCTCTCTGATCTGGCGAAACATTGGCCCGGTGAAGAGGCGGCCGGGCGCCGCGTGGTCTTGATGCTCACCGACGGCGTGGATCGCTACTACGGCGACAATTGGGAAATCGACGATCCATACGCGGACGCGGCGGTGCGGGATGCGCTGCAGAACGGGGTCGTGGTGTACTCGATCTACATGCGCGACGCCGGCTTATATGATCGAGGCGGGCGGACGACGCTGTTCGCGCAGTCGCGTCTCCAGCAGGTGTCCGAGGAGACTGGCGGTTATGCGTATTTCCAGGAGTTCACCAACCCGGTTTCGGTATCGCCGTTTCTGGACAATCTGCAAAATCGCCTGGATCACCAGTACCGAGTGATCATCGCGGCTTTGAACTTGAAGGGCGTCCAGCCAGTGAAAGTGCGGAGCGAGGTACGCGGACTGAAGATCGAAGCACCGACGCGCGTCTACGTACCTTAACTGATTTCGCCGAAACACGTTCCGCGGTCCAGACGTATAATTCCTCCAGGGGGGTTGCTCATGACGCACCTTCGCCTGGTTCTAACGGGCTGTCTGGCAGTCGCTCTGGGCAGCGCTCAGGTTCCTTATCCGACGCCATATCCAGGAGGGCCGTATCCGGGAGGACAGTATCCCGGACAGTACCCTCCAGGGCAATATCCGCCGGGCCAGTATCCACCCGGCCAATACCCGAGTGGGCCCTATCCGGGCGGCTATCCTCCGGGTTCCGTGGGACTGCCAGGAGGCATCTCGCTTCCGGTGCCGAAACTGCCCGGCAAAAAGGACGGCGACAAGGATACTGCGAACAGCAACAGCAGCCGGGTAGCGCTCCGCGCCGCCGACGGGACACTGCGCGAGCTGGGCGAGAAGAATTTATATCTTTCGACCTCCAAGCACAAGCTCCTCAAGTTCCGGTTGCTCCCGAAAACACAGTTTCATGACAAGGAAGGCAACGAGTATCGCGATTCCCTGCTGAAGCCGGGCGACCAGCTTTCGGTGCAAGTGAGCCCGGACGACCCGGAGACGGCGCTACGCGTGATTTTCGTGCGCAAAGGAACACGCGAGGAGAGGGACGCCGCCGCGGTACCCTTCAACGACGATGATGCACAGGCGCCCGTTGAGGCGGACACGCATTCGGCGGGAACGATGGAAACGGCGGCAGCAGAGCCACCGGAGCCATCGAAGAGCGCGCCTACCCAAAGTCAGGCGGACACTAGTGCAAGCCCTGACCGTCCGCTACCCACGCTTGCCAGAGCCGGCGGCGCTGAGGGGACTGGTCGGGTGGAAGAAACTAAGCCAGTTTCGCATGTGCCCACGACCGACGACGAGATTATCGCGGCGGCGCGCGACGCAGCCGATCGCCTTACCGAGGGGCTGCCGGACTTTATCGTGCAGCAGAACACGACCCGGTATTTCAGCCGAACCAATCCGCCTGACTGGCAGACGCTCGACGTGGTGACCGCCGAAGTGACCAGCGTGGGCGGCAAGGAAGAGTATCGCAACATCAAGGTGAACGGCAGATCGACGGACCGGCCGATCGAGAAGACCGGCGCGTGGTCCACCGGGGAATTCCAGACCATGCTGGAGAGCCTGCTCAATCCCTACACTCAGGCGAAGTTCCAGAAGGCGTCGGACGATACGCTCCACGGGCGCTCCGCCTACACCTATGACTTTCGAGTTCGCCAGCAGAATTCCGACTGGGACATTCATGCGCCCGACGGCGCGGTAGCCACGCCGGCATACAGTGGAACCGTTTGGATCGACAAAGCCACGTCGAATGTGTTGCGGATTGAGGAGCAGAGTGATTCGCTACCCTCCAGTTTCCCGTTCGATAAGGCCGAATCCGTCGTCGAATACGGATTCATGAATATCGATGCGAAAAGTTATCCGTTGCCGGTCCACAGCGACATCCTTACGTGCCAGCGGGGAACCACCATTTGCACCAAGAACGCTATCGATTTCCGGAATTACCGCAAGTTCGCGGCGGATTCCACTGTCACGTTTGACAAGTAATGGTCGCGGGCCGCGTGCATGGGAGCGCGCGCCACAGACTGTCCTAATTGACTTCGAACTCCGCGGTTCTCTTCACCTGGTTGCCGGCCGGATCGGAAGCGGTAACTTCGAGCCGGTAAGAGCCGGGAGCCAGTGAGTCAACGGGAAGACTCCCGGCGACCGGAATCGGCGCGCCGCCGGCGCCGCCAGCGTGGATGGCGCTCTCCCACTTTTGTTCCCCGGTCCTGGCATCCAGGATGCGCATGTGGAGACCCGCGGCGCGAGCCTGTACACCATAAATCTCGAAATAAGCGAAAACTCGCTCCGTTTTCGCAAAGCGCCACATGCCGGAAGGAACCACCTGTGCGCCGCCGGCCACCAGCGGCGTGCGGCCTTCGAGCGCGGGAGCAAGGCCGACATCGTCCGCCGGATGCACTTCGCGGCTGAGTGCCAGGCCGCTGAGCCCGAGATCGGCCGTCAAGGGCTCAATCGACAGCGGCATTTCCACTTTTCCAAAGCTTGGGGCGTTCGCGCTGGGGCTGAACGCGACCGTTAATGTGTATTGGCCGGGCGCGATTTTGAATTCCTTTTCGTAGTGCACCCATTTCCCCTGGAGGTTCTCCACCTGGGACGCGTCATCGAAATCGAGCTTGAGCGCGTCGCTGAAGCGCGCATGCACCTGGCCGTCGGCGCCGCTGGCAACGCCCAGAAAGTTGAGCTCCGCATGCAGCTTGCCGGACTTACGCTCTTTCTCGAATTGCAGCTTATCGGCCTGGATCTCCATCGCGACGTCCACGCGGGCAATGTTGGGCGCGACGTAGAAATAAGGGAGTTCGATGGAGGCGCCGATGTCCCCCGGCTGCGCGGCGGTCGCGCGCTGCTCCAGATCTTTCCCCGCGATGGTTCCAGCCAGCAGATCGAGCGGCTTCTCGGTGCAATAGCTCGACCGCGAGCGGACGGTGGTCTGCTTGCGGTCCACTTTCACCTTGAGCGTGTGACAGGCGCCCTCCTTCGATTCCGGCGGAACGTACGTGACAACGTAATAGTGATCCTGCTCCTGGCCGATGCTCTGCAAGCCATCCCGCAGATCGCTGGTGTTGTGCACCACGAAGCCGCCGGTGCCGCCGGCGAGATCGAACAGGATCTGCTGGCTGCTGGCGCCGGAAGCCGGGACCGAGGAATTGTCCGCGTCGGGATCGCCTTGGGCGCCACCTCCCGCCCCAAACGGGCCGGGCATTCTCGAAGGTCTGGTAGCGGGCGTGTCTTGGATTACGCCAGGATCGCTCTGCGTGAAGACCGGCCGCACATCCACGGCATAGAACGCCACGCCGGATTTATTGGCTTCGTCCACCGCATTGCGCACTTCCGGTTTGGAATCGTTGAAGGAGGGAAGCGTCCCGGCGAAGACGATCACGATTTTTCGTCCCGGAAGGACGCCCAGGCTTCTGCCCAGTCCGGCGAGCGCGGCGATCATGCTCCGCGCGCCGAAGATGCTGATCATCCCCGTACCGCCGCGTCCCACCACGCGCTCTTCTTCGGCGCGGCTGGGGTCGTGCGAGTTATCGGAGTCGGACGGGCTCGCTGCAAGCCCGTGGAAGCTGGCTTGATGCAAGGCGTCTTTCAAGCGTCCGGCGTTGTCGGTAAAATTCTGCGCGATGCGCAGGGAGCCGTTGAATGTAACGATGGCCATTCTGTGATGGGGACCTGCTTCGGCGTCAATAAAATCCGAAGCGATCTGACGCAGGGCGGCCTGATCGCGCGGCTCCATGCTGGTTTCGTCGAAGAACAGAACCAGCGTACGCGTCTCGGAGCTGGAGGAGGGCGATTCCAGCGAGAAGCCCCGGATGGTTTGCTCCTTGCCGTCCTGCCAGATGCGGAAATCCTTGGCGCTCAGATCGCCGACGTAGGCGCCATTTTTCGCGGTGACGATCGCGTCCACCAGCACTTCGCGCGTTTCGGTTTGGATGACGGGCCCCGACTGCGCGCTCAATGCGGCGGCGCAACCAAACAATGCAATTGCGAGTTTCATGGAATTTCGACGCCCGCATTACGGGCAGTGATGGTCTTGCCTCTCTCGTCGCGCACCACCACGCGGACCAGATAGCGGCCGGGTGCGACGGTAAAGTCCTCTTTCACGTTCATACCCGCGTTCTCGAACGCCGCGAGCGTCCCATCGCGCAGCCGCAAATTGAGCCGTTTTTCGATGCCGGCAATGTAGTTGCCGTCCGGATCGAATAAGCCGGCCACCACCGTCACCGTGTCCACGTTGCGCTCGCCGTCTTTGGTGAAACGCAGAGCTTTCGCATCCAACTGAGCGGTGACGGTGAGGCTGTATTTTGCGTCGCCGGATTCGAAGAATTCGGTCTGCACTTGGAGAGGAATCGCCTGCAGCTCGTCGCGAGAAAACACGGTCTCCTGGAGCTCTTCTTGGGCGGCTTCCGCGGAATCGGACGCGTGCGCGGGCGCCCAGTAGCCGCGGCGCGCCTGGAGGGTCAGGCCGGCTGGATTTTTCAGGCTGACCTTCAAGGAATGATAGGAGCCGTCGTATTTGAGTTCCTCGGGCGAAAATCCAAGGACATAGGTGTACTCGGGCCGCGCGGCGATGAGGTTAAGACCGCTTTTGAGGTCGTTGTCATTATGAAAAAACGCGCCGCCGGTGGCGTTCGCCAGCTCCGCGAGTACATCCGCGGACTGCATGGCAGCGTCGCGATCGGCCTCGTCCAGCGCTGTGACACCCAGGGCGGAGTGGACGGGGGGTTGATCCGCCGGCCCACCCGCAATGATTGCGAACAGGCCCCGCATATCGATGGTGTTGATCACGACGTTGGCGCGTATGGCGCGCTCGAAAAGATCCGCCTCCGGCGTCCGGTAATCCCGCGTCAGCAGAAAACCCGGCGAAACCAACACCAGGTTCCGGTTGCCTGGCATCACGGAAAGCTTGCGGATCACGTCCGCGAGAGCGCCGAGCCCCAGCGAGGTTTCATGGTCGCCATTGTTGAGGGCCAGCCGGGCGGCGTCCCGCAGTTTGATTAAGGCCTCCACCACGCACCGCGGCAAACCGGACAATTGATCCTTCTGCGTAATGCAGGGTCCCGAACAACTGAGGGCTTCGGAATATTCGGCGGTCAGCAACGGCTCGGCGCCGCCGGTGACCATTTCGTAGAGCTGCTGATCCGAAAACAAGCGGCCGGACAAATAGAGTTTCTGGTTCACCAGCAAATCGGCGGTGTAATAGCTCATGTAGGGGCAGTCCATCTGCCGGTCGATGCCGCTGGTGTAGGGCTGGATCCGGTTAACGGCATTGTGCAGCGTCTCGCGATCGGAGGTGAAGCCAGTGAGCGCGAGGCCGCTGGTGGTAACGATGGCCGCGCGGCTGGCGGGATCGAGCGCCTGGTCGAGATGGCGATGCATGGCTTGGCGGGTGTTCAGCAAATCGCCGCGCTCCAGATGCACGTCGTCGACCAGGTACGCGACGTAGTTTTCGGGCTGGGACGGCGCGGCAACGGGAGCCGGTGTTTTCCCGGCCTGAACGCTTGCCGCCTGCTCGGGGAGATCCACCAAACGTTGCCGCTTTTCCACCGAAAATTTGGTGATGGTTTGCGGCTTGCCCTTATCGAAAAGGCGGAAATCGCTTTTTTCGAGATTTCCCACCGCCCGGCCATCCTTATTGCGCACCACGACGGGAACCGATATGAGATTGACGCGGCTGCTAAAGGTGATAGGAGTCTCGCTGGTCGACACTTCCGCCTGATTCTCGCCGGGCGCCTGGGCCCAAAACGGAGCGGCAGGCACACCAAGCAGGAGCGCGGCAATGGCGATGGCTCGCATGAGCGCCTTTTGGACTTCTTCCAGTGTAAACGACGGGGCAGTGTGAACCGGCCGGGTGGACTCTTCCGCACTCTTACGCCCGGGGGCCCTTCCAGGCGATAATTGAATTGCACCCATGACCACCCTGGAATTGCCGGGCGCGAACCCGGCCGAACTCCCTGCCTCAACGTTTGTACCCGATATGAGCTGGACCAAACACATTCCAGCCGCCAAACGTTTGGACTGCATCGCCGTGGCCAATGAAGTCTTCACGCACGCCGAACGGAAACTGAGCCAGGTAGAGCGGATGGGCCTGGACCGCGAGCGCATCCGCGTGGCCACGTTCCTGCCGCGCTTGCCCGACACGCCCGTCGATCGGGGCGCGCGGCGCTACGCGAGCTATATGGGCAAGATGTTCCGCCAGCACGGACTGGATTTCCGGGTGGAAGAAGCGCAGAGCGCTGACGCCCTGGAACTGCTGCTGATGGGCGCGCAGGTGAACGACAAGATCTATGGGACGTTCATTTTCTTCCCCACTCCGTTCGGCAAGCCCGAGGATTACTTCCTGCGGCGCGTGCGCCCGGAAAAAGACATCGAAGGGCTGACTGTGGAAAACACCGGGCGCATGGCGCTCAACATCCGCACGGTGGATGAAGAGGAAAAATACGAGGGCGTGGTGCCTTGCACCGCGCGCGCCATCCTGACGCTGCTTTCGCAGCACAACACGCTGAAGAAAATGTTTCCGCGCGACATGAGCCAGCGTGGGCCGACGGCGGTGATCTTCAACAACTCGACGCGCATCGGTATTCCGTTGCAAAGCATGTTGATGCGCGTGGGTGCGACCGCCGTGATGGTGCATCCGCAGACGCGGCCGGAGGATCGCGAGCATTTTCTTCAGATCGCCGACATCGTGGTGACCGCGTTTCCGGCGCGTTCGGAAACGGACCTGATCCGTAACGTGAAACCGGGCGCCGTGGTGATCGATTGCTCCACCGACGGCGACTTGCACTCCGACGTGGCCGAACGGGCGGCGTACGTTTCCTCGCACGACAATCATCTGGGACAAATCACCACCGCGCTCGCGCTGTACAATACCGCGTTATGCGCGCTGTGGCAGCGCGGATTGCACGGATAGGGATCACCACCATGGCCCCACAGGAAAGAAGCGAGATCGTTAACAACTTGGCGCGCAGCCGCGAGGAGTTTCTAGCCGCGGTGGCCGGGTTGACTGACGAACTGGCGAAAGCGAGGCCGGATCCCGAGCGCTGGAATGTGCTGGAGTGCGTGGAGCATGTGGCAACCGTGGAGGAGCGCTTCCTGGGCTGGCTCGATCAAGCGGAAAAGCTGGATGCGCGGCGCATGGACCGGGAAAAAGAGCTGCGGCTGATGGCCATGATTCCGGACCGTTCGGTGCGGATGAAAGCGCCCGAAGCGGTGGTTCCTACGGGACAGTACGCAACGCTCGCCGACGCGATCGCGCGATTCGAAGCCATGCGCGCCCGCAGCATCCAGTTCGCCGAAAAGCCCCAAGATCTGTACTGCCTGGCAAGCTCTCACCCGCGATTCGGCCAGGTGAACGGCGTGGAGCTGCTGATCATCATCGCCGGGCATGCGCGGCGGCACGGCGAACAGATTCGCGAACTTCGCGCCGAGCTGGAACGGAAGTAACTTTCATGAGCTCCCGCCGCAAATTCATCGGAGCGATGGCCGGGGGCCTGGCGTCGACGCTCGCGTCGTCGACTAGCAGCCGGGCGGGCGTGCTGGGCGCCAACGACCGCATCCGCATCGGAGTGATCGGCGCGGGGCAGCGCGGGACGGAGCTGGTGCATCAGGCGCGGGCCTGCGCCAACGTCGAGGTGGCGGCTTTCGCCGACGCCTACAACAAGCGCCTGGAAGACGCGTGCCATCTGGTTCCGGGTGCGGCCGCATACAGCGATCACCGGCCCCTCGTCGACGAGGCGGGCATCGACGCGGTGATCATCGCGTCGCCGCAACATCTGCACGCCGAGCAATTCGTGCACGCGCTCGAAGCGGGCAAGCATGTGTACGTGGAAAAGACGCTGGCCTTTACGCTCGCAGACGCCAAGCGCATGCGTGCGGCGTACCGCGAAGCGCCGCAGGCCGTGGTGCAAGTGGGCCATCAAGCCTGCTCGTCGGGCCAGATTCGGGATGCGGCGAACTTCCTGGCCGGCGGGGGCGTGGGGAAGATCAGCGCGATTCGCATGCACTGGTATCGCAATACGCCGCGCGGCAAGCCGCATTGGGCGCGGCCGGTTTATCCCGACATGACGCCGGACAACATCGCCTGGAGCGCGTTTTTGGGCGAAGCGCCGCGCCGCGATTTCGACCCAAACCGGTTCCTGAACTGGCGCTTGTTCGCCGATTATTCCGGCGGCAACGTGCATGAGAATTTCAGCCAGCAGCTCGCGTTTTGGTATAAGGCGCTCAATTTGCAGATCCCGCAGGCCGCGACGATGACCGGCGGGCTGTACCTGTGGAAAGACGGCCGCGACGTGCCCGACACCATGAACGTCACGCTCCAGCAGCCCGAGCAGATGCTGGTGAGCTGGGATTCGGGGCTCGGCAACAGCCAGCCCGGCATCAGCGAGGACGTGCTCGGCTCAGACGGCACGATCTCGCGCAACGCGTCCGGTATCCGCTATCTTCCGCAAAAGGTGAACCGGCCGGAAGGCGTGGAAATGGCCGGCAAAGTGGCCAGCTTTCCCACGGCGCACATGCAGAATTTCATCGACTGCATTCGCGCCGGCGCCGGAGCGGGGCACGAGCCCCACTGCCCGTTCGAGCTGGGTTATCGCGTTTCCATCGCTTGCCGCATGGCCATCGAGAGCTATCTATTGGGGCGGACTGTGCACTGGGATCCGCGCACGGAAACCATCATCTAACCGCTCAGGCGGACTCCGCATTAGTTGAAGGAACGGCGATGCCGTCGTGTTAACACTCTACTTGACGCGGTGGTGTAGAATTCCTCGCATGCGAACGAAAGCGCAATTGTTGTGCTTCGCCCTGTGGCTGGTTACCATTCCAAACTGTCTGGCGGACATGACCGTTAAGGCATACCTGAGTGGCGACCGAACGGTTAATGGCATCTATCTAAATGGTGTCGGTCAGGGCCTGAGCTGGGCCGATTTCTGGATGAAGAGGCAAGGCGAACCTCCAATGTACTGTGATCAGGACTCAATGCCGTTGGACGGAAACGACTATCTCAAGATGGTTGACCGACAAATCGAGCAGCTCCGCCGAGTGACGCCGAAATCAGAACTCGACAAGACGCTCGTTCCAGCGCTGCTCCTCAGAGCGCTCATGGAATCGTTCCCTTGTCGGGCGGGGAAATGACTATGGGCCTAGAGAGAGAACGTCCAGACCACCGTAGCACCAGCGTGGGGTCCTGTCCTTCTCACCAGCCGGAGCCCATGCTTGACTCGGAACGCCTGGGCTTCGATCGCTGAGCAGACAAGTGGCATCCTGTCGGTCATACCGAGGGCCTTACCTACGTCGCCGGACGTGATCTCCACGTGGGAGGCTTTTTGCCTCCGTGCTGGAGCGACGTAGCTGTTGTATACATAGGCTCGAACGTGGCCGGCCTTAGTGGTTTTTGTCACGTCTTAGGATCAACCAGTTCGGGATACTTTGGCAACGGCGCAACTCGGGAAAATTTTCCTCCGGCGCAATTACTTGGCTCCCGTTTTCATTCGTTTATGTTTTGGAAACCGGCGTGCCTCTTCTCAAAACGAGGAGGAATCATGAAATTCAAACGAATCCTAGCCACAGGCGCAATTGCACTGGGGACTTGTTTCGTCACGCCCTTCGTCACGCCGGCGTCAGCTCGTGTCGACTTCGGCATTAGCGTGGGGAGCGCCCCACCGCCGCCGCAGGTCGCACCGGGACCGGTAGGAGTTGCGCCGGGGCCGGGTTACGTGTGGACCAATGGCTATTACGATTGGAACGGCGGGTCCTGGGTGTGGGTGGGCGGCCGATGGGCGCAGCCGCCGCACGGCCATCGTGTTTGGGTCGGCCCCGCTTATCGCGTGGACCACGGCCACCATTATTATCATCGCGGCTACTGGCGCTAGGGCCAGAGGTCGTCCACAGGCGTCTCATGATATGTTCGTGAGTTGTCCCGCTCATCCTACGGCCGCTATTTCGAAGAACTGGAACCGGGCCAGAAATTCCAACACTGGCCCGGCCGCACCGTCGAAGAATACGACGACACGCTATTCAGCCTGCTGAGCATGAACCAGCATCCGGTGCACATCGACGAGCACTATGCCTCCGCAACGCAGCATGGACGAAGGTTGGTGGAAGGCCCCATCGTGATCAGCCTGGTGATTGGGATGAGCCAGGCCGATATCGGAGGACGCGCCACGGCGACGCTGGGCTATTGGGACATCCGGCACGTGGGTCCGGTGTTTCATGGGGACACGCTTTATGCCGAATCGAGCGTGATCGAGAAAAGCGAAGACGGCGTGGTGGCCGTTGAGCATCGTGGATACAAGCAGCGGCGGGAG
>JASIGB010000739.1:0-3053 GCA_030045355.1 Bryobacteraceae bacterium | reverse complement strand
GGCCGGGGACGGCGCCAGTTTTCTGGCCGAAGCACGCAAGGCGGCCGAGTCGGCGCACGATGAAGCGGAACTGGCGGTAATCGCCGCCGCTGAGAGAGGTTTTTCGGCCGGCGGCTGGGAGCAGATGCTGGAGCAGGAACTGCCGGTGCAGAAAAAGTTCGAGAAGGACAACCGCTATCCCGCCTACCGCGTGGCCCAGACGCTTGTAGCGCTGGGCCGAACCGGCGACGCGTTGGCGTATCTGGACGCTTCTTACCATAAGCATGAAGTGCATATCATCGGGCTCCCATCCGACCCCACGCTGGCTCATCTACGCCAAGAACCCTCCTTTCAGCATCTGCTCGCTGAAATGAGAATGGATGCCGTCAACTAAGAAACCCGCCGCGCTGAGCATCGCCGGGTCCGACCCCAGCGGCGGCGCGGGCATTCAAGCCGACCTGAAGACGTTTCACCAATTCGGCGTTTATGGCGAAGCGGTGGTCACGCTGATCACGGTGCAGAACACACGCGGCGTGGAGCGCGTGGAGTGTTTGGATGCCGGGCTGGTGGCCGATCAGATCCGCGCCGTAATCGCCGACATCCCGCCGCAAGCGGCGAAGACGGGAGCGTTGGGAAATCGCGCGATCGTGCAGGCGGTCGCCGGACTCGCCCGGGAATTTCCTTTTCCGCTGGTGGCGGATCCCGTGCTGGCCAGCAAGGCCAGCGCGGCGCTGCTGGACACCGAGGCTCTCGCGGACGTTAAAACATTGTTACTTCCTTATGTTTTTTTGCTGACTCCCAATCTGGACGAGGCCGCGGCGCTCGCGGGGCTGGAAATTGACGGCCCGGTGGGCATGCGGGAGGCCGCGCGGAAACTCGCGGGGATGGGGCCGCGGGCCGTGCTGGTGAAAGGCGGGCATCTGAAAGACGAGGCAACCGATGTGCTCTACCACCGCGGCGAATGGATGGAATTTACAGCGCCGCGGATCAAAACCCGGCACACGCACGGAACCGGCTGCACGTTTTCAGCGGCGATCACGGCGTCGCTCGCCGCGGGCAACGATTTGCCGGAAGCGGTTCGTCGCGCCAAACGCTACATCACAGAAGCGATTCGCAATAGTCCCGGGTTGGGGGGCGGCGCGGGACCTTTAGAACACCACGCCCTATTTTGAATCCGGATCGGGCTCGGAATCGGGGTCGGGTGTGGAGTGCTTGGGCTGATCGGGCAAGATGAAGGAGGTTTCGCCGGGCCGCAAAAGCTTGAGTTTTTTCCGAATTTCCAGTTCCTGCTCCGACGGGCTACTCTCCAGTTTTCGGATGCGCTCGCGCCGGTATTCGTTTTCGCGCTGCAGGCCGGCGTTCTGTTCTTCGAGCTGCCGGATCTCGTCCCATTTCTCGCGAACCGCGGGCAGGCCCGCGGGGCCGCGCAGTTGATGCAGAGCGTAAGCGCCCATCAGGGCGAAGGCGGTCACAATGAGGGCTCGGCGCAGCAGAATGGTCATGAAAATGAAATCCGGCGCTGATGTTCAGCGATCCGTTATGAGTCCTTACATTTGTTTATAATCCTTCTTTGTCAAAAGATCCAGAGGAACGGCGAAAAAACTTGTTATGACGGATAAAGTTGTCGTGCTGAGCACGTGCGCTTCGGCGGCGGAGGCCGAAGCCTTGGCGCGGGCGCTGGTGGAGAAAAGATTCGCGGCGTGCGTGAATGTCATCGCGGGAGTGCGCAGCGTGTACCGCTGGCAGGACGTCATTCAACAGGAGGAGGAAGCACTGCTGGTGATCAAGAGCAGCCGGGTGTTGGTGGAAGAGCTGCGGGCCGAGATCGAGCGGCTGCATTCGTACGAAGTGCCCGAAGTGATCGTATTGCCGGTAGTGGACGGTTCGGAACGCTACTTGGCGTGGATGAACCGGGAGCTGGCGCACAAGCCCAGCCTGTAGGCTCTTGGCCGTTGGCTTTTGGCTGCTGGCTCTTGCCGATCCATAACAGCTCAAGCTATGGGCCAAGAGCTAATCGCTAATGGCCGACTCAATTCCTCTCTGTTCCAGCCGAGAAGACCTTTGGAGGCGTCCATCACCGGAAAGGCTCAACTCGACGGGAGGCAATTCGACGCGAATAGGCGGCTGACCAGCCGCGAGAAGCTGGCCGCCTGCGCCGACGCGATCGCCTGCAGCGAGGGAGTGCCGCCATTCTGCAGTCACGCCAACGAGATTTTGATCCGCACGCTCGATCTGGAAGAGGGCAGCTCGAAGAAGCTGGTGCAGGTAGTGATGCAGGACGTGGGCTTGGCCTCGCAGGTGCTGCGGCTGGCCAATTCGGCGATGTACAACCACTCCGGACGTCCCATCATGAGTGTGGCGCACGCCATCGCGGTGCTGGGGTGGCTGGAAGTGCGCGGCATGGCGAGCACGGTGCGCTACATCGAGCATTTCGCCCACCGCTCGCCTAGCTTGCGCGAACTGGTGGTGGCCTCCGTGCTGACGGCGGCGCAGGCTCGCGAGATCGCCGCTCTGCTCGGATATCCGCTGCCGGAAGAAGCGTACATCTGCGGGCTGTTCCGGAATCTGGGCGAAGTGCTCATCGCCTGCCACCATCCTGACGAGTACGTGCGAATCATCCTGATTCTGGCCGAGGAGAGTATTCCCGAGCGTGCCGCCTGTTTACGAGTCCTCGATTTCTTCTGGGATGACGTGGGCAAATCGGTCGCGGCGCTTTGGCAGATGCCCAAGGCCGTGCGTTTCGCCATGGAGTCCATCTCCAGCATCGCGGGCTCGGCTGTCGACCGGTGCCTCGCTTCCATCACGAATTACAGCCATAACCTGACGCGGGCACTGTATCGCAAGGGATCCACGGTGGACGCCATTCATCTGGACACGGTGCTGAACCCGGCCGGGCAAGCCACCCTGATTTCGCTGCGGGATTTGCACGCCATCGTCGAGCAGGCACGCGATGAAACGGACGAGTTGTTTTCTTCGCTCCAGATTCCTACCGAAACGCTGCGCATCTCCAGGCAGGCTGAGGTCGTGCGCGAGGCGCTCCAGCCGGATGTGGGCGGGCGCGGTTCCCGATAGGC
>JASIGB010000069.1:0-3712 GCA_030045355.1 Bryobacteraceae bacterium | reverse complement strand
GGCGTCACCGAACATGGCGCTGACGAAGACATCCGGCAGGGATGGCTTGTGACGCATACGTCGTCTGGCAAAGGTTTCGGCCTGACGCTCAGTTTCAAGCGCGCCACAGACGCACTACTATTAGCGGCATCGTTTGCGGTCGATTGGACGCAAGACGCGGACACGCTCAAAGCTGACCCGGAGTTCCGCCGGGCCGGATACTCGGTTCAAGCCCAATTCTCCAGCGGGCACGAGAAAGAATCGGCCAAGCAGAAGCTTGCTGACTTGGAGCGTGCGGCATGACGCCCGACAATGCGGTCATTGGGCCTATCGCAGCTAACAATGGCGCGAAGGGGGCGGACATGGTTCCGCTCCCCCTCGATCAAGCCAGGGAGTTCGCGCGCCACAGCAAGGCGGAGAATACTCTCCGAGGTTACCGGGCGGATTGGCGCGATTTCTGCGAGTGGTGCGAGGCGCACGCGGTGGGTCCGTTGCCTGCACTACCTGAGACCGTGGCGTCTTATATCGCCGAATGCGCCCGCCGGTTGAAGGTCGGCAGTATCCAACGGCGGCTAAACGCCATTGCCGAGGCGCACAAGGCGATGGGCGCGGAGTCCCCAACGTCTGCCGGCATCGTGCGGGCAACGCTGAAGGGCATCCGACGCACTAACTATAGGGACCGCTGCCAACCCAAAGGCCGCCGCACTGACAGACGACATCCGCACTATGGTGGATGCGGCGGGCGACGGCACCATTGGCGCGCGTGATCGCGCGCTAGTCCTGCTCGGGTTCGCGGGGGCTTTCCGCCGGTCTGAACTCGTGGGCTTGGATATCGAGGATTGCGCATTCGGCAATGACGGCTTGACCGTGACGCTGCGGCGCTCCAAAACCGATCAGGACGGCGTCGGGCGCAAGATCGGCATTCCGTATGGATCGAATCCCGAGACCTGTCCGGTCCGCACTATTGAGGCCTGGATCGAGCAGGCCGCACTATCGAGCGGCGCACTATTCCGGGCCATCAACCGGCATGGGCAGGTGCAGGCGGGCCGATTATCCGTGGCGACCTTGAGGGACTGGCGTTTCCGGCGCGTTGGACCACCGTTTTGCAAGTTCGGAAAAAGCGTCAGGTATCCCGTCCGCGAACTGGAGAAGTTCGCGGAAGCGGCCATCGTAAAAACGGCGGCGTAAATCAGAAGGGGGCCTAAAGCCCACCCGCTTGCGTTTCAAGGTACCGGGGTACCGGGCTTTTCCCCCTCTGCCGATCCCTCCAGATTTCGGCCACGGTGTGCTTGCCCCCTGGGCTGACACAAACGGTTAAGACACCGTTGGCCGTTCGCTGAAAAATCCTCGACCGGCAAAACGACTGTAGCGCATACTGGTTCCCGGCTGGTGAAGCGGAGGCGGGCTCCGCTGGAGAGCGACCCGCCAAGGAATAGCCGGCTGGAAACTCATCGAGACGGTGGGTGGGGGCGGCAGCCGTAGTCGCCCCCAAACTGGGCCAGCGAGAAGACCACATCGGACGATAGATTTCCGTATGCCTGAAAAAACTCATAAAGAAAGCTGCCGCGTAGCGGCGTCCTTGTTCGTCTGCATTCGTTCGAACTCGGCCGGCGGCAGATAGCCCAGCGCCGAGTGCAGCCGCTCTTGGTTGTAGATCTTTTCCAGGAACCGGCGGATCGAAGCACGCGCCTCAGCCAGGTCCCGATACTCGTTGCGATGGACCTCTTCGTATTTCAGCGTTTTCATAAATGACTCGCACGCCGCGTTATCCCAAGGATTCGCTTTGCGCGACATGCTGACTTCGATCTGGTGCGCCTTCAACAGGTCCGTGTAATCGTGGCTGGCGTATTGGCTGCCGCGATCGGAGTGATGGATCAAGCCAGGCTGCACGGTGCGTTGAGACAGCGCCATGCGGAGCGCAGCCAACGGCAACTCGTCTTCCAGAGTGCGATCCAGCGCCCATCCGATCACCCGGCGTGAGTAAGCGTCCAGGATCACCGCCAGAAACACGAACTCATCAGGCAAGCGAATATATGTAATGTCGGCCCGCCAGAGCTGATCAGTCGCGGTCAGGACCATGTTCCGCGCCAGATTCGGATAAACTCTGTGCCCGTGGTTGGAATCCGTCGTTACTACAAAGTTCCGCCGACGCACGCATAGCAGATTGTCCTCGCGCATCAGCCGGTAGACCCGCTTCGCATTCACCAGCCATCCCCGGTGCCGCAACTCTTTGGTGATCCGAGGGCGACCGTAGCTGGGCCATTCCAGCGCGATCCGCTGAATCGCATCGCGGAGATCCATGTCGTGCAGTCTCCAGAGATCGGTAGAAGCCAGACCGGGAAACCCGGCCCAGCTCCACCGTCCGTTCGATGCTCAACCCTCGGCCCGCCTTCACTTCTTCTTGGACCTTGCCGTAGACCGCGGATTGCCAGTCAACGCCTGCAGCATCCTCTGTTCCTCGATGCGCTGCAAGCACCCCTTCAAAAAATCGATCTCCAGGGCTTGCTGGCCGATTTTCCTCTCCAGCTCGGCGATCCGGCCCTCACTCCAGCGCTGCTTCCCGTTACCCGGAAACGCATTACCCGGCCCGTGGCGAAACTCACGCCGCCAGCGCGGCAGCACGTTGGCGTTGACCTCCAACGCCCGTGAGACCTCGCCGACAGAAACACCCTGCTCCATCCGTTTCACCGCAGCGAGCTTGAACTCCTTGGTGAACGTTCTGCTCGACAGCCCCATGACTCAGTTCTCCTTTGAATGGATCTTGAGTCTTAACTCGTTGTGTCAGAAATGGGGGCAAGTCCACTCCGTGACTGTGCCCGATCTTTGCTTGGCGTCTCTCTCGCTTTTATGGCCATAACCGCTCGTACGGCAAGAGGCTTCGCTTGTCGGCGATCCGACGGTGTGTACGCGGGAAAAGTATCTTGGATTTGCACGCTGCGGGCAATCTCGCTGGATAGAGGTGCGATCATTGATGGCCAATGCCATTAAGAACGCCGTGGCTTCCGTTCTCTTGGCAATCGTCCGGCGCTCGACATTCCTTATGATCGACCGTACCGGTTGCCTCCGGGTTCTGAGAGGCATTCCGGGACGCTACCGATAATGTTGGGCATCAGGCATGAACTGCGCGTGCGGCAAACATCCCACAATCAGACCTCTGGACCGCGTCCCGGCGAGTGCAGCGGACCGGAGGAGACGGCCAACATCAAGGGGGTTGGGTGCCCTGCAAATGTTGAAGCACGCGCACGCGCTCTTCCTCTTCCAGGCTGACAGCATACCTGCCATCCAGAACGCCGCGGCGGCGTAGGTCTGCGAGCCGCTGAAGAGCGGAAATATCGAGTGCTCCTTTTCGTTTCTAGAGCTTTCATGGTTCGAATGGCGCAGAATTTCGAATGGTTCGAACAGCCTCGTCTGCAACACGCCACAACTCCCGGTGGCATTCTCTACACGGTCTGGGGTAATCGACGCTCAGCGCTCCCCTCCGTTGCCAGCATTTCTGAAACCTGATATTTTAGTCCCGTTCTCGATTCATGGACGGATAACGATGCGAAAACACACACTCTTGATCCTTTCGTTGCTGGTTCCAGCCTTTTTAATCCTCGGCGGAGATGCCGTCGTTAAGGCTCAGCAACCTGCTTCGACGGCCCGCGCGAAGCGCTGGTCCGATGCAGCCACGTGGCCTGACAAAAAGGTGCCGGCCAAAGATGCTGTGGTCACCATTGACAAGGATATGAAC
>JASIGB010000068.1:0-4725 GCA_030045355.1 Bryobacteraceae bacterium | reverse complement strand
CAGGCTCCTTGGTGTTCAACGGTTCCATCCACAGCCGGAACCCGCCCGCGCGGTTGGATGAGAACAGCAGCGTCTTGTCGCCGGCTCCCCAGCTGATGCCCCGAATGTCTTGACCATCGCTGGTCATGCGCTCTTCGGCCCCGCGCTTCAGATCCAGCACGAACACGTCGCAGACTCCCGCACTCCTTTGGCGCGAGAACGCGAGTGTCGATCCATCCTGAGAGAGAGAGGGGTAGAAATCGTGAGCAGCATTCGGATGCGTGAGTTGCTTTCTCTGACCTGTATTCAGCGATATTTGCCACAGCGGCGTTCCCGAAGACGCACCTTGGCTATCAGACACGATCAAGGACTCTCCGTCAGCCGCCCACACCGGTCCCGGAACACCAGCCGTATATAGTGGATCAGATCTCCAGTTGAAGAAGTCTCTCAGATCGATCTGCGTGACTTTGCGCTCGATACCACCCGCCGCCGGGATCACCATCACGTCGAGACCGCGCTGGGAAACCCTGAGAAAGGCTAGCCACCTGCCGTCGCGCGACCATGCGGGGTGCAGATCGCTGGCCGGGTCGCGCGTGAGCCGCAGCGGCGGTCCGCCGTTCAAGTCGGTGACGTAAATGTCGAAGTTTTTCTGGTTGCCGTCCGCGACAAATGCGACTCGGGCGCCATCGGGCGATAAGGCGGGATCGAGTTCCTTGCCAACGCTGTTGCCTGTCAGGGGGCTGACGAGAAAGTCCGGCGGAGCCACAGGTGAGGCATGCCGGACCCGCACACCAATCCAGACGCCGGCGACAATAACCAGGCAAGCGATAGCGACCGTGACCCAGCGCAACGCGCCCTTGAAGCTGGCGGCCGGCCGCTTGCCGGGCAACACTCCGTTTGAAACGTTGGCGAGTCCGGGCGCGGAATCGTATTCGGCCAAGGCCTGGGCAACGGATTCGGCGCTCGGACGTTTTGCCGGGTCTTTGGCAAGCATCGCTAGGATGACCGCATTAAAATGCTCGGGCAGCGCGGAATTCAATTTGGATGGTGGTTGAGGTTCGGCGGCTGTGATGGCTTGCAGGGTCTCAAAAGGAGACTTAGCGTCAAATGGATGCCGGCCGGTGGCTAACTCGTAGAGTATGAGGCCAAAGGAGAATACATCGGTTGCACCGTTCAATACTTCGCCTTTGCACTGCTCCGGGGACATGTACCGCCAGGTACCGGCAAACGCCCCAGATACCGATGTCCAGGCCTTCTGACCTTCTCCAGAATGAAACCATCGAGCCAACCCGAAATCCAGGACTTTGACCCGTCCGTCTGGCCCCAGCATCACGTTCTCCGGCTTCAAGTCCCGATGCACGACTCCAGCCGCATGCGCCGCCGCGAGAGCTTCGGCGATCTGGCGGCCGATCTTCGAAAGCTGACGCACAGGAATTGGCGTCCCGCAAAGCTGCCTCAGCGGCAAGCCCGGAACCAACTCCATGGCGATAGCGATGGTGGATTCGGCGCGAATCACCTCGTAAATTGTGACGATATTCGGATGATTTAACGCGGAAGCCGTTCTCGCTTCACGAACAAATCGTTCTGCGGCGCCTTCCAGCCCGACCGATTCGAGGTTGAGAAACTTCAGGGCCACTGTGCGTTCGAGTTCGATGTCGCGTGCGGCGTACACGTCCCCCATGCCTCCGCGGCCAAGAAGTTCGGTGATGACAAAATGACCGATCGTAGCGCCTACGCGGTCGCGCGGCTCGGCCGGCTGCTCGAACGCCTCGGTCAGCATCAGCACTTGACGGATGACATCGGGATTTGAGCCCGAAGACTCGAGAAAAGCGAGCCGTTGACTCTTAGGGAACTTTACGGCTGCCTGAGCGAGTTCCAGGACGTTTCGCCACTCATCCTCATTTAAAGTTCCAGACATCTGCGCCGCCGGTTAATTGGGCCATCCCCTTTCATCCACCGGCGCGCGAACGGCTAATGGCGAAAGGCGCTTGGTGTGCACAACCAGTGTGAAGGTACGCAATCTCCTCGGCAGTTCGCGCTTCGTCAACTTTCGCGCTGGCATCGTGGTTCCGACCGCGAGAAGGCGCCACACTCGAACTCCGTCCAGGGAAACATTCCAACCGGTTAGATGACACCCATTATAACGGAAAGCCCAACTTGCTCACGGGGATTGCACCTCTGTTGCGCCGGTTCTTCCGAAGATTCTTCTCCCGGGGCGAACTGCCTGCTCGCGAATCAATACGTCGTGCCGATCAATGTGGCTGTCAGACCGGTTCGCGGGGTCGTCATGTTGCCAGCTGGCGCAAAAGTGCTTGTCGCCGGGTCGAAGAGCTCGATCAGCTTGCCGCCGCTGGAGCCGGTTGCCTCGACCACTCCGCCCGCGAAGAGCACCATTCCGTCGTTGGAGGTATTGGTATTGAGAAGGAACGTCGCGTTCGGTTTGTCGCGTTGTTCCGTCATGTCTACGGGGGCGGCGGAGAACGTTTCGGAACTGGGGTCGAATAGCTCAGCGGTGTTGGCTCCATTGAACCCACCGGCCACGAGAACTTGACCGTTGACGAGGGAGACCGCCGACGCATAACGCCGGGGCACAGTCATGGGACTCAGGGTGTAAGTGAATTGATTGCTGTTTGGACTGAACAGCTCAGCGGTCTTGGTGGGGTCATAGTAAGGGTTGAATCCGCCCGCAATCAGGACCTGCCCTGTTGTGAGCAGCGTCGCGGATTGCGCTTGGCGTCCTTCATGCAGGTTGCCTACCTGGCTCCATTGCATGGTCGTGGGATCGAAAATCTCCGCTTCGCCGATGCCTATGGTGCGGCCTTGTGAGAGAGCCCCCCCCGCCACAAGAATGCGCCCATCGGCCAGGGAAGTTGCTGTGTGGCGCATGCGGCCCACATGCATTGGAGATAAGCTCGTAAATGTGTTCGTAACGGGATTATAGAGTTCTGCGCTACTCAGCGCGTTGCCGTTTTGGCCGGCTCCCCCAGCGATCAACACGTCACCAGCAAGCGGTCCAGTCTTAAAGAGCGTAGCCGTGTGTTCCGCCCGGGCTGCGATCATCGAAGGTCCGGGGCTGAACTGACCGGTGGCTGGGTTGTAAATTTCCACACTGGATTGCGGTGACGAACTCTGATCATAGCCGCCGGTTACCAGGACGCTGCCATCGGCGAGCTGTGTCGCCGTGTGCAGCTGGCGCGGATTCGCCATGGATCCGGTCAAAACACTGGTGTCGGTAGCGGGATTCCACAACTCCGCCGAAGTCAAAGTTTGCCCGTTCCAGTTCTTACCGCCTGCCAAGAGAACGCGAGGAGAAACTCCGGTCGCGATATTGACTTGCAGGATCAACGGCCCTTTCACTACGGACCCTGCCGCATACGCGGGATTGGTATCAAATTCGATCGTGCCTTGAGAGCCGGGCGCCGCGCCGTTGGCGCTGATTGTCAAATAGCCGGGACCGGTGCCATGGCTTTGCGAAATGCTGAGCCCCGACGTGCCCGGCCCAAAACCCGCGGTCCAGGCAAGATCGCCGGCGCGCGACTCCGCGGGTACCCAAGGACTGTCCGGAATATGGGCCTCCAAGTAAACGTAGGCCTTGCCTTTAGGCAAAAGAGTGATTGAGTTCGTGCTGATGGTGAATATAGGCGCCATTAGAGGAACTACGTTGTAGGGCGAGGAGAGACTATTAGAGTGATTGCACCCCACACGGCCAGAACAGTCGCCGCCTGGGTTGTAAAATATGTTATCTACTCGGGTGCGCGCGATGACGGAGAACTCGCTCGTCCCTTCCGGAACCTGGTAGATGCTCGCGTTGTGGCTCTGGAAGTACTGGCTATCGGTTTGTGTTTGCCGATTCGGTGAAGATCCGGTGGTGCCAAAGTTTTCTACCCAGCTAGATTCCTTGGCGTCCATGTTGATAAAGGCATCGGTGCTTACTCTCTGCTGGCCCCAGGCCACCGTATACTCGACCCCGACGAACGGCGCAACTCCTCCAAGACCTCCGCCGATGGTGAGTTGTCCCTCGTCGCCCTGAGGGCTACTTGGCGACACAGCGAAGAGTTGAAAGTTCGGATTACTGTTGAACGGGGCAGCCAGCGATGTCTGAAAATCTCGGCGATATGTGACCCAGCCACACGCGGTGGTGAGGTTGCTATTCGTGCACCCTTGAAAATTAGGCGCTGAAGCGGGATCCCGCGCAATGAGATACCAGTCCCTGTTGGGATCGGTATCGTTCAGCCGATAAGTGCGGATATTTTCGTAGTGAGTGCCGGACTCGAAAACAGACGAGTGCTGGATGCGCAGAAGAGGTGTGTAGTCTCCGGCGAGCGGCTCCGGCGTCGAAGAGGTCGAGGACAGGGATAGTTCTTGATCTTCCCATTGCTGCAGGGCGTCGCTGCATGCCTGCTGATAATCCTGCGCAGTGCTCGTTGCGGAAGCCGGGACGGTATAACAAGTGAACTCATCGAGGACGTTGTCCGAGCCCAAATGCACGGCCATGATGCTAAGCTGGTTGGCCTGCTGCGGGGATCCCGTAGCCGTACCCGCGAAGTCAGTTTCACCTGTGTCCGGCACAATTGGCAGGTCGAGTAAGCCGTCGAAGTCCTCCCAATCTGCGCCATTCATAACAATGATGGAACCTTCGCCTAAGGCTTCGCGCGCCGAGACAAGCGCTTCGGGGGTTGGGGCACTCGCTAGAGTAATGGTCGTGGGGCTGGGCCCGGTCTGAGCTGGCACACGCGGTGTGAGCAG
>JASIGB010000738.1:0-9457 GCA_030045355.1 Bryobacteraceae bacterium | reverse complement strand
TCTGATGAAGTGGATCGTGGAGAACAAGAACATCGTTTTCTCCTCCAGCGCACCATCGTTTAGCGCGAACATCAAGGCTGTAGTGGGCGTCGGCGACTGCGTGAACGGCGCAACGGCTTTCCAGTTTACGAACGCACAGAACGCCTGGTCGATTCTTGACGCCAATGGCATTGCCTTCACTACGCCTCCTGGGAACCATGACTATATAGGCAACCCTACTTCCCGAAGCAAACTGGGAGCGCAATTCGCAACCGGCTATTTCTCGGCAAGCAACCGCTCCTCCGTTTACGGCTCCGGCATTAATCTTGGGGAAGGAGACATGGCTTACTGGGTGGGATCTTATGACACGACGGGAGCTAACACAGCGGTAAAGTTCGTGATTTCCGGCATACCACTGCTTGTCTTGGCAATGGATTTCTTTGCCGGCAACGCCGCCTTGTCCTGGGCGTATGACGTTATGCAGGCCAATGCCGATTGCGAATGCTACATCACGACCCATGCGTGGCTGACGGCTCGTGGAACACAATACGAGAGAACGGACGGTTATGGGCCCGATTTTTACAAAATGTCTGGCGCACCCTACTCGAATTCCGCCGCCGAAGCGTGGAGCACTGTAGGAATAAACACCTGGTCAAACTTATTCGGAATTTTCGGCGGCCACGATCTTTGCGGCCACAAAAAATCAGACCCGTCGGATATCGTCCCTTCCGCGTGGTTTTGGCAGCAGACTCCAGTTAAGAGCAACAGTTCGCGCGGACAGACGGTACACCAGCTTTTTGTCAACTCTCAGGAACTGGACGATGAATGCAGTCTCGCGGTCAGTAACACAAATGGAACAGGGCAACTCGCGAGTGTTTTCCTGCTTAGTCGCCGGCCCGCATTGGGATTACTGGAAGCCCGGATGATATCCACGCACACGGGGGACTGGTTTGGTTCAAGGCCCCCATCCTTCCCTGATGGAGCGAGTTGGAGCGCTACCGAAACGCTTTTGTTTTCAGTGCCGTTCAAGGGCCTGCGTGGCTGAACGAATCGTCCATAATACACCGGGCTGCAATCGGGTGATGCAGTTGAAGTTGGGAAACGCCGAGGGACCAGGAGCGAGTAGTTAATTCGAGAATGTCCCACTACGGCGCATGGAACCATTGCAGCGCGAACGGGGCAGAACGCCCGCTTCGCGCCTTTTCAAACACCAGATTGTTTCCGTCGGCGCCCATTAGCATCGGCCCGGTTTGCCAGACCAACTTCCACATATGCGCGGCGCGGTCGAGTTCATACAGCTCGTTTTCGCGGCCGGAAAGAAACACGCGATGGTCGTCCGTGACCGCCAAACGCACCGGGTCAGGAACCTGATCGTCGGTCCGAATCCGATCCAACACGTTTCCGTTCCAGTCGAGTTCGACCCATTCCATGCCGGGGCATTGCATCCCCGAGCAAACCAAAACATCGACGCGATCGCCGGTAACTGCAATCTCCGGCCCGGCTCCTCCGGTTCCGGGTTCGAGTCCTGGCGGGAATGAAGATCGCGGAAGGAACGCCTTTAATTCCGTGCCTTCGGACGAGAAGTGTCTGACAATCCTGTAGTCCTGATGATTATTCTGCCAACCCAACGTCCAGATTGAGCCATCCGGCGCGATCGCAATGTGTCCCGGGAAGTATGGGCTCGTGCTGTTAAATCCTGTGTCCCGGCCCGTGCGATCCAAAAATAGAAGTCCGGCCAGGAGTTTGGATTGGCTTCCGAGAGCGGTTGCCGCGACAACGGCGCTGCCGTCAGCATTAAAGTCCATGTCTTCTACAATCGATTGGCTGCCATCAGGTACTTCGATGCTCGCCTGATAAGCAAGACTGCCGTCGGGAGCCCACGCGGAAAAACCGTAAAGGCTCAACCACGCCGACGCGCCACTTCGGCCGAGGGGAGGGAACGTAATCAAATAACCGTGCCGGAATACCGGAACCTGGGAATGAGGGAACGGCGCGGCCTGCGTCGTTAATTCGCGAACCGGCGCGTCTGCCGCGCGCGCGCAAAAAACAATGACGATGCCAAGCAAAAACCAGCGCATCGGCGGGGTACCTTCATGGGGCGACAATCGCCAGTGCGGGCGCCGCGCCCAGGGTGAATTTGCGCCTCTCTCGTAGTGTACGTGCATCCAGTTCAAGAATGGCCTGCTGCTTCGGCACGAAGGCATAAAGGAACCAGCCGTCGGCACTCAGCGTGGCGCTCCAGAAAGGAACGCTCGTTTGTACCGTCGCGAGCTGCTTCCAACTGTCCGTGTCGAATACGTGAATGCTGCTCGATGTCGCCGTGTTGTCCGGCGCCGGCGGGCCATACCCTAGATAGACCTTGGTCCGATCGGGCGAGAGAGGCCAATCCAGGCCAAAAACCGTCCAGGGAGCCGTGCATTTTTCTTCCCCCGCGCGGGTTGCTCCCGTCGATGTGAATTCGTGCGTGGCGAGGTTCATGGTGTCGATCGCGCCAGTGCGATTGACTACGGCAAGTTCGTCCTTCACCGGCAGGGCTAGGGCGACCGGGCAACGCGGGGTTCCGGGAAGATTCGCGACTACGTGCGATCTCAATCGAGAATCCGCGTCGAGACGGATCGAATGAAGCGCATTGTTGCTGGAACAGAGGACTTCAAGTTCGCCGGCGCCGGATGACGGGACAAAACCGCCCGATCTGCAATCGTCGATTGCGATCCTGGTTGTGGAAAAACTTTCGTGTGTCGTATCGAACGACCAAACCTGCAGGGCCGCCTTCTCGGGAGGGAACGGAGACGGCTGAAGAATGCGCAAGGTTTTGCCGTCGGATGAAACCGTGACGCGGTTGAACGGCGGGAGCGTCTGGTACCAGGGCGTGTACAATACGCGGTCCGGGAAACCAATCTCGCGAACGGAGCCATCGGCAGTGTTGATCACGGCAAGTTCGCCGTTCTCCCGTTCGCCCGAAACGATATACAGCCGGCTCCCATCCGGCGAAAGCGCGATATCCGGCTGATAGCCTGTGCGAATGCTTCCCATCACTTTCGCGATCGCGGGATCGAACAGCCAGACGCGCGATCCCGCCGATTCAGGCTGCGCGTCGAGCACGTAGAGCCATCCTCTACGCGGCCGCGTCCAGCTTTCCACCGTGGTCTTCGGCGCGGGGTAGCCGATATGAGGCTCGCTCTCCTCCGATTCGGCCTGTGCAATCTGGGACTTCATCAATGTATCCCAGGCGGGTGACGCGTAGTTCCATTTGCCATCGTGTCCTTGACGAAGAACGGTGCCGACATTCAGCGCCCAAACCGCGCTGCGGTTGCTTGGCAGATAGATGAGCGCTGGGCCGGTTGAGCTGCTCGGGTAATAGTACAGCACGCAGGTTTTTCTGACGTCGTTTTCGCCGATCAACGAGTAGAAGGATACTTCGTACGGCCACGGTCCTTGGGGTGGCTGATCGATGGGCGGGCGCGACGTATCGAGGAAAGGGTCGCTCCAGGCGTGGCTCAGCTCCAAAATATGAGCGTCGGTTACGGTAATCGTCCCTATTAGGCTGCCGCCTGAAACCGTGATCTTGACCGTCTCCGCTTTGGCCAGAGCATCCCGCGGAACAAACCACAGAATGATCCAGCAGAGCAGGCTGGCGGCTGCGCTCAATTTACCGGCATGCGCCTGCATTGTATGAGCTTTCGATCGCGGACCAGAAGTTTTGCGCCGCACTGGACAGCGCCGGGTTGTCCGCGACTATGCGATCAAGAATAGGACCGAGGAAACGGCCATACGGTTTGGCTTTTTCGAGGTCCCCGGCCAGCAACGCGTTCCCGACCGCCTGCGTCACCTCGGGAGTAATCAGCTCGATTCGTCCCACAAAGACCCTAGCTACTTGCGTTGGCGCGGGGTCCACGTGCAAAGGAAGAAAAGCATCGACCGCGCGGGAAGGGACGATGTAGATGAGCCGCGCCCCTGGTTCAAACCACGAATCCCGCCACGTCTCCACCATGGCTTGCGCCTCTTTCGGAAACAGCCCTTGCGCCACCAGCGCCTGTTCAAGCTCCTCGCGCAGCGCGGGCAGAGAATTGTCTAAGGGAGGTAAATCCACAACGGTGTCATTTTGTAGTCCGCCGAGGTTGCGATAACCGATTTGCCCGTCGCGGTTCTGGAACAAGATCACCATTGGCACTGCTTCGGCGTTGTGATTTTCGATGGCTACAGAGCCATTCCCGTCGACGCGAGCCGTGAGCGGAACCGGAAATCGTCCCACGCCCCGGTAAAACAGGAATTTTTCGTGCTGGTCGCCGACCGCTAGCGGAGCGCTGTCAGTTCCACGCGCCGCGTAGTACCGGCTGGGAGAATTCTCGGTGGGCAGCGCCGGAGAAGTATTGGGTCGCACCTGAATGTTCGGCCATTCGATCGCGCCCGTCAACGTATTCAGTGACGTGTCGATTCCGTTCAGGCTTGGCTCCAATCGATGTGTGGCTCCATCGGCGCGGTCTTTCTGAAACACTTGATAATCGGCCTTGGGATACCATTCCGTGATCAGCCCGTTCGGGAACGAAACCTTTACACGAGCCGCGAATTGTTCGGAACTGTAGAAATAAATCACCGGCGTTTCCATTCGCACAGTTCCCGTAACCCGCCATTTAAAACAGCGGAATCCGAAGTCGTTCACGAAGCGGGGAAGGTCGTCCTTGCCGCCCAATGCGTCCCAGTCAATGGCTGCACCATCGGGACCCGCTACGGAAGTAAATGTTCCCCACTCGTGGACGACAAGATCGCTCGGGGGCGTTGATGGAATTTCGGCCGCGCGGAGAACGCAGGAGCTCAGGGCAAGCACGCAGAGATAAGCGAGGTGTTTCATTTTTGCCCCTCGTCCTTCGCGAGCGCCTTCAACGAGGCATCTACCTCCGCGTCCGACGCCGGGTGCGGAAAGAATTTTGCGGCGTCCCGCAGGATGCCTTTGGGGCCGAAGGGCACGATCGCTCCGGCGCTCTCACCGGCACAGGTCCCTCTGAGGCTCACAACCCAAATTCCGCCCGGCGGCCAGTTCTGGTCTACCGCATACACCCCGGGCTTGGATGCCGGCATCACGTGCAAAACGATGGACCGCCGCGCTCCGTTCACCAGCCCTTCCGCCGTTGCACTAATCTTTGCTTTCGCGGGCTCCGCGCAGTTTTCGGTGCGTAACGCGAAGGCCGCGCTTTTGAAGCGGAAATCCTGCGACGCCACTGCGTTGCCTACGGAGAATGTAAACCCTCGGGCGAGGAGAAGACCGGTAAGGCCCAAACCGACGATGCAACACTTGAACATCGGGAACTCCTTTCGGGATGGTTAGACTTCAGCCGTGGCAGTTTTCTTCCTGGCTCACCATTTCCATGCCAATTCGTCCTTCAAGGCCTTGAGCGTCTCGGGATCAAGTTGCAGCGCCCGCTCGCGCGAAACGCCCGCTGGGATTGGAACCAGTGCCGCGATGCGATCATATACCAGCCGCCGCTCTGGAACATCCACCCGCTGCAGCAAATGCCACAGGGTCAAGGTATCGCGGACCCGTGCCAGCGCGAGAATCGTTTTCAGCGCGCCTTCCTGGTCTTTCGCGAGGCCGAAATCGTCCGCGGCTTGTTTCAAGTTGTCAGGGGCGTCGTCAAAATATGGAATGCCCGGCCCGATACGAGGATAGGTTCGGCAGCTTGCGCCCGCTGGGATCAGCGATTCGACGCCCTTCCATTGGAAGGACACCCAACCCTTGGTTACCGTGAGCGAACCGAGGCCCAGATCGTTGGCTGAGAGCGTGTACTCGCAGCCAAGATCGATCGCGGTAGCAGACGCAGTATCCACAAAGAATAACCTGGGCGGAGCGGAAATCGTAGCTCGAATCTCACCGTGACTGAGGACAAGACGATGCTCATTGGGACGATCTGCCACTACCCTTAAACGAGTGCCGGGCTCGAGTTCTACGGATCCGATCGCCCCAATCCCCAGCGTCATTCGAGAGTGGGCGTTCGTTTCGATCCATGGATCGCGGCGTTCGAACGTCCAGTAGACCGCGCAGACGACCGCTGCCGCCGATACGGCAGCAAGTACCCAATGCCACGCGAGCCGGTGAGAGCGCGGCGTTGACCGCTGGCGATCGAGCTCGGTCTCGATGGCCGGCCAGATTGCATCTGGAGCCTCGACCAACGGAAGATGATCCAACATTTTCCTTCCGAACTCTGCTTTTTCCTGCTCAGACATGCGTGCCTTTCAAGGCCTGGAGCCGATCCGCCAGCATCCGATGACCGCGGTTGAGTCTGGATGCCACTGTGCCCATCGAACAGCGCAGTACACGCGCCATCTGTTCATAGGAGAGATCGTCGAAATAGCGCAGCAAGACCACGATTCGATACTTCGGCGGCAGCGCCGAAACGGCACTCCGCACCGAACTGGCTACTTGAGCGCGGGCGTAATCCTGTTCCTGCGAGGCTGGGTCCGCAAACGCCTCCAAATCGCTGGAGACCAGCGGTTCGGATTTACGCCGCTTCACCGCATCCATGCAGGCGTTTACGGCCAATCGATACAGCCAGGTGGAGAAATCGGCATCCCCACGAAATCGATTCAGATTCGCAATTACTTTCAAGAAGACCATCTGGACGACGTCGCTAGCCGCCGCTCGATCGCCATGCAGGAAATAAAGTGCGACCGAATAAACGCGGTCTTTATAAAGATCGTAGAGCGCACGAAACGCTTCCCGGTCGCCCGACCGGCAGGCTGCAACAAGCTCGGCGCTGCTCTGGCGATCGATCAGATCAACCACCGGGGATTTAGACGCCACGTGGACCGCTTTTCTTCCATTTTCATCCGACGCAGGCCCCGTTCACCCATCCCTACTGGAAACTCGCAAACGGCTTACACTGAAAGATGTCGCGTCCTCTCGCGTCCGGTGCATCCAAAATCCAAAATATGAAACGACTCGTTTGGAGCTGTGTGCTTCTGTTCCTGGTGGCGGCCTGGCCCGGCGCCGCACAAAGCTGGGATACCAGCGGTAATGGATTGCTGAAGGGCACGTATTACTTCCGCCAGGTTATGTGGCTCGGCGGGTATAATTCCTCTAACGATCTTGAGGAAGCCATAGCCGTCTACGGCAGCATCGTGTTCGGTGGTGATGGAACCTATGCCCTCACCGCAAAGGCTGCCGATGCGGCCGAAAACACGGTCACATCGATTACCGGCAGCGGCACCTACACCATCGCCGCCAGCGGCTACGGCTATATGTCCACACCGCTCCAATTCGTTTACTCCAAATTCAAAGGCGATGAGATCAATTTGCTGGTGTCGCCATCCAAAGTCGTGGTAGGAAGCACGACCGATAACAACAGCGGTTATAACGACCTGTTCGTTGCCGCACCGGCGCCCACTTCGACGCCTTCGCTTGAGGGCACATTTTCGGTTATCGGTGTAGGCGTTCCCGCTCTGGCTTTGGACTTGAGCCAAACGCGCGCTTACTCATTTACGATGACGGGCGCCGGCAGTACAGTCTCCACCACGGCCCTCACCGGGACCCTAGGGCTGAACGTCACGGCGCTGACGCAGCCGGCTTTCTCCGGGGTGAAGTATTCCGTGAACTCCGGCGCCGCCGCCGTGACATTCGGTAACGAGCTGACGACGGCTGATCTCGATACTAACTTGATGTCCGGCACCAAGGACTTTTATTTTTCGCCCGATGGTAATTTCTTTTTCGGTGGCGATCCCGAGGATACCGACTTCATTGTCGGCGTGCGACAGGACTCCACCGCTTCCTTCGTTACCAATATTCCGTACTACACAGGCGGGTTCTTTCAGGACGATTCCCAGGTCAGCAATTGCGGCTGTGTCTGGCTCAACAGCACCTATGGCGGCTACGACGTCCTCACCGATGGCAACGGCGCGGAAGCTCTAGCGCACGAGCGGGACAACGCGGTGGGCCCGCCACGCGGCAGCTTCACCGCGGATGACAGTTACCTCGCTCTCCTAACCCTCGCGGGCAGCACCTACACTGATTTCGACAACGCATACTTCTTCGGCCCGAATGGCACATTCGCGATCGGCTTTGCGAACGCGGGCTCCGGATTCCTAGGCATCGAAATCTTGCTGGAGGGGCCCAGCTACACGTCGGCTCCCACTTCGGCGCCCTATATCTTTCCGACCGGCATCTTGAACGCAGGTTCTCTCGTCCCCTTCACCGCGGAGCTGGCGCCCGGGGAATTCATCTCGATTTTCGGCGCCAACCTGGCAACCAAAACCGCGACGGACCCCACTCTTCCCAATGAGTTGGGGGGCGTGCAAGTGCTGGTGAATGGAGTTCCGGCCGACATCCGTTACGTTAGCCCCGGCCAGATCAACGCGGCGATCCCGCTGGGTATCGACACCAGCATCGCCTCGATTCAGGTGGTCAACAGCCTGGGCACGTCGAACACATTCAGTAACTACTTGGGCCAGACCCAACCCGGCATCTTCAATAGTGCAACTTCCGCACCAGCCGTTTTCCACGCCAACAACACGATCGTCAGCCCTCTGAACCCCGCCGTCGTCGGTGAGGAATTGGCGATTTATCTTACGGGCCTTGGCGCGCTGGACTCCTCGGGCAACGCCACCAACCTCAGCTCCCTGGGTGTCACATTCTCCAACGTGACGGCGACGATTGACTACGCCGGCATTGAGCCGGGAACGTCACTCGCCATCGGAGCCGGCTACCAGATGAATGTGACCGTGCCAAGCGGAACGAGTTCCGGCTTAATTTATCTCGCGATCGGAGGACTGAACGCCTACAACGGCGAAGCGCTCATTTGCGTTACCAGTTGTTCCGGCTCGTCGATTCGAACTGGAGTCCACGGCCGGGCAGCTAACACTACTCGCTCCGCCGTGCGGCCACGCTTCCCCGATTCGCCCAAGGTCGTCTTCGCGCCGCGCCCATAGAGACATCCACGCGCATACGTCTACATTCGATCTATGATGGCGTTCAGCGTAGCGCTCGGCCGCATCGCCACGGCGCACTTGGCATCGTCCGGCAAATAGTATCCCCCAATGTCCACCCGCTTGCCCTGCGCCGCCAGCAACTCCTGAGTGATCTGGCCTTCATTCTCCGCGAGCGCGGCGGCTACCGGAGTGAAGCGTTGCTTCAACTCCCCGTCCTCGTCCTGAGCGGCGAGTGCCTTGGCCCACGCCAACGCGAGATAGTATGTCGAGCCGCGGTTGTCGATCTCGTTCACCTTGCGCGAAGGCTCGCGGGCGTCTTCGAGGTACTGGCCGATGGCCTGGTCCAGCGTTTTCGAAAGCAGCGCTGCCCGCCTATTGCCGGTCTTTGTCGCCATGAACTCGAGCGAGGGCACCAGCGCGCAGTATTCACCGAGCGAATCCCAGCGAAGATGCCCTTCTTTCACCAACTGCTGCACGTGCTTGGGTGCCGAACCGCCGGCCCCGGTTTCCAACATTGCGCCGCCTTTGAGCAGCGGCACGATCGAGAGCATGCGGGCGCTCG
>JASIGB010000737.1:0-5423 GCA_030045355.1 Bryobacteraceae bacterium | reverse complement strand
GCAGTAACTCGAGCGGGCCGGCGATGGACGCCGGATGAAATCTCCGGGCGCGTTCGGTCCAGCCTTCCGGAAACGTTCGCACCGAGCGGTTCTCACGAAAGCCCGGCGCCAGTATCGCCGTACGCGGCGCGGGGTCGATCGGATGAATGAAGTGTGCGCCCTGGGAGGGACGCCGGATTCGCACCACCATATTGTGTACCGAATGTTTTGAACCAGAGTGATCAGCGGAAAAGTGGCGCGCGATGAAATTTCGTCTCACGAAAACAGACGAACCAGGTTGTCGTGAAAAATCAGCCGCGCGGTTTCCTCCCTGACGCCGATTTCATACAGCGCTTTGGATTGCGCTTCGAACACCGCGGTATTCCATCCGCGCGGAAAGAAAGACGAATCCGTTCCGAAAAGCAAGCGCTCGGGCCCCAACACATCCAGCGCGCGACGAAAGACGGCGCGTAGATCGAGATGCCCCTCCTCGTACCGCATCCAGTTATTACTGCTCGAAGTATCCAGGTATACGTTCGGGCATAGATCGCAGAGCATTAGCGCCTCGCGGAAATAGCCCGCGCCAAAATGAGGGACGATGAAGCGGATTTGCGGATAGCGCAGTGCGACCGCATGCAGATCGATCGGATTAGAGAATTTCATGTCGAATGGCGAGGGCAGCCCGAGTGCTTTTCGCACGCCGACACTCAGCACGCCGCAATGCACGAACGCCGCCGCGCGCGGGCGCGCCGCCAGCAACTCCAACAGCGCCGCTACGCGCTCGTCCTGGATCGAGTAGCGATGCATGGCAGGGAAGAAACACAGCGCGTGGACATGCCCGCTGGCCAGCGCTGCTTCGGTTTGTGCGATGGCGTCCGGCGACAGCGGATTCACCATCATGTAGCCGTAAAGTCGTTCGGGATGCCCGCCGACGGCGGCGATGACGGATTCTCCATCACCTGGGACGCTGGCGATTAGAACGGATTTCTCGACGCCGTGCTTGGCGAACTCTGCGACCCAGGCTTCGGCCAGATGCGCGGGATCTTCGGACGGTATGTGCCAGTGCAGCAGAGGCCCGAGCTGATCCACCGCGACATTCTTTTGCCCGGCGAGCGAAGCGAAAAACCGATGCGAGAAGAAGTGAACGTGGGCATCGGCGAGGGGCAGCAGCCCCCAAGGCGTATCGATCATGATGGAAATCCGTTTAGGGCGCCTGCTGGCCGTTCGCTCCGGCGGTCGACACCGGGAAGCGCGTCACGCCGGCGGCCAGGGCCACCTGCGTCAATCCCGCGACGTTGTTCACACCCAGCTTCTTCATCATGGTTTTGCGATAGCTGCGCACGGTTTGCAATCCGAGGTCCAGCATCACGGCGATTTCCTTGCTGGTTTTCCCTTCGGCCACCAGCCGCAACACCTGCAGCTCGCGAGGCGACAGGTCGCCGAGCGCCGACGCAGCGGGCTTCGATTCCAGATCGCCGCGCTGGATACGATTCAGCAGCCGGTCGGAAACCTGCGGGCTCAAGTACGAACCGCCCTTGGCCACCGCGCGCAGGGCGTCCAGCAGGTCGTTATCCGAGGCCTTCTTGAGCACGAACGCGCGGGCGCCGGAGCGGATCGCACTTACCACGGAATGCTCGTCGTCGTACATCGACAAAATGATGATCTTGACGTCCGGAAAATGACGCAGAATTTCGGTGGTGGTCTCGATGCCGTTCAAACCAGGCAGTCCGATATCCATCAGAATAATGTCGGGCCGTTTTTGCTTGCAGAGCTGCACGGCTTCGGTTCCGCTCTCCGCTTCTCCCGAAACAGCGAACTCGTCGCTGTGCCGCAGGATGGCCTTAATGCCATCCCGCATGATTTTGTGGTCATCCACCAGCAGCACTTGAGACGGCATCATGTCGCTAACTCCCACCCTCGGCCGGCAGCGGGAAACTAGCGATCACGATGCTGCCCCGGCCCGGCGCGCGTTCTGTCTTGAGCGTCACGTGGTTCTTAGAAGCATAATAATCCATCAGCAATTGCCCCAATGGCGCCGCGCTGGATTCGCCGACGGTTCCGTTATGGGAGATTTCCAGGACGTACTCGCGTTGCGCGCGCTTAATGTGAATATCGATCAGCGAGCATTCCTGGGTGGCCTTGGCGATATCCAGCGCGCATTCGGTGATCTTGTAAAACGTTTTCGCGAGTACGGTCGGCACGCGGAGGGAGGAGTCGAAGTGCAACCGCACGGTGCCGGGGAACGTGGCGCGCGCTTTGCCGATCAAACGGTCGAGGGCGAACTGCAACCCGGCGCGCTCCACGATGGAAGGATTCAACTCGTTGGTGATATCGCGCAACTGTTCAATGGCCTGTTCGAGCAGTTCCTGAATTTCAGCGGCGCGCTGCTCCATGCCGGGCGCCTGCTCGCGAAAGTCCATGCGCATGGCGTCCAGTTGCAAGCCCACCGCGCTCAGAACCTGGCTCACGTCGTCGTGCAGCAGCCGCGAAACGCGGGCCAACACCGCCTCGTGGTCGTTCATCGCGGCGAACAGCATCTGTGCCAGAGCTGGTTGAGGCGCGCTTGTCACGCGTGGATCCTTGGTTTGACCGCCTATGGGACGCTTATCGCTCATGATGCATGATTTTCGACCTAAACGCAACAGCAGCGAATTGTTTTATCAGAATCTATCGGCCATTCGCCGTCCTCGCGATACGTTACTCCGGCGTTAGCGGAAGATGGAAGCGCCGCCGAATCTCGAGCCCGGCGGCCGAGGCATTCCTAAACCAGATCGCATGCAGGCCTAAGGCCTCCGCGGCGCGGATGTTGGGTTCGCGGTCATCGAGAAACAGAACTTCGCCGGGCTGGACGCCCAGCCGCTTCAGGCAATCGGCATAGATTTCGGGCGCCGGCTTGCAAATGCCCGCTTCGCATGAAAACACGCGCACATCGAAGGCGGGCAGCCAGGAGCACCCCAGCACATAATCGCGCACCGTGGCCGGCATGTTGGAGAGCAGAGCGGTACGCAATCCGGCCGCGCGCAGCTCGCGCGCCCATCCCGGAGTGGCCGGCGCGGGATGGGACCAGCTTCGGCTGTCGATCTCCACGAGGCCCGCAATTTGTTCGTTGGTCAGGGTGCGCTCCGCCGCATCCGCCACGGTGTTCCAGTATTCTTCAGTCGAGAGCGCCGCGGCATCATAGGGAATGCGGAAGCGCCAATAGAGCTCCGTGAAACGCGCCACGGGCACGTCCAAAATGTCCGCCATGGCCGCGGTGTCGGAGGCCGGCTGGGGTTGGGAGAGAACATTGCCGTAGTCGAAAATGACCGCGGAAGGTAGAACGCTCACTCTTCTTATATTAGCTTTGCCCTAATAAAGCTTGGGGCGAAATAGCAGCAGGTCCAGGCTGAAGGTGACGCGCATGGCTTCCACCGGACGCGAGCGCAGGGGCCGGTAAATCGAAACCAAAACATCCTGGACAGCTCCGGCGTCCAGATCGGCCGTCGTCGTGGCGCGCCGTTGACGTTCCAGCGTGAAATTGCGCGCGAAGCTTTGGATGGTTCGCGCGCTGCGATCGCGCCCCGCGCCGCGCAGTTCGATGAGATCGTCGGGCGCCGGAAGCCCCACCAAGAGACGCCCTTCGTGGCGCAGGACGCGCCGGAATTCGCCCGGATTCATGCGCGCGGTGATGGATATCAGCGCGGAAAAGGAGCGATCGGCGTAAGGCACGAAGCGGTCGGCATTGGCGACAATCCATTCGCATCCGGGATACCGGCGCGCCGCGGCCTCGATGGCCGGGGCCGAAATGTCCACACCATGGCCACTGAAGCCGGCGTCGCGCGCGAGCGCGCCGAGGTAAAACCCGTCCCCGCAGCCCGCATCCAAAACAATGTCACTCGAGGATAGGGCGAGTGTTTCGGCGACTGCATCTAGTAGCGGCTTGGTGACGCCCAGATCGTGCAAGCGGCGCCGCGCCGCCACCGCCGCAACGCTATCGCCCGGCCGGCTCGACCGCCGGTCCTGCGGCTGGAGCAGATTGATGTATCCGCTGCGTGCGACGTCGAAGCAGTGCCCACGCTCGCAAGCCACGCACCGCTCGTCGCGGATCAGAGGCAGACGGCAATTGCGGACGGGACACAGAAGAATCTCAGTCACAAAAGACTTCAGTAGTGAAATTTCCAGCGGAATTCGACGTAGATTTGCCGCGGATCATTATAGTGGAATCCACCGAAGGTGAGGCTGTTGTCCAGCAGCACGCGGCGATTCGCCACGTTCAGCCCCGTCACCGAGAGCCGGTACTTGTCGCCCTCACCGAAGCTTTTACCGAGCGAAATATCGAACGTCGTGTGCTGCGGCAGGTAAGGGCCCGGATATTCGGCGTTCGGCATGCCGTTGGTGAATCCCGAGCCGTAATAGACGTTTGTCGAAGCGAAGGCCTGCCAGGGAAGACTTCCATTGGCGCCGATGTTCAACGTATTTCTCTGATCGTGGTCCACCGGCGCATATCCCGGCGGAACGTACACGGGACAGGCGGGTGTCACGGGAACCGGACAGATCACACCCCCGGTGATCGGCGACGTTGCCTGCGCGATCTGGTTGGAATAGGCCAAGTGGATCTGAGCGCGGCGCCAAATGCGCGGAGAACGCAGTGTGGTTTCCCAACCCTGAATCAGCGCTGCGGTCCAGGTGATAGGCCAGAAGATGTTCGATTCGCCGATATTGTTGTGGTCCAGCCAATTGGTCGCGCGGGTTTGAAAGCTGTCTTCCGCCAGCACCCACCCGAAGAACGGAATCGTGACCCCAAACTGGTATTCGTGATCGCGTTCTCCCTTCAGAGGCGCAAACATCAGAGTCTGGCTGGTGGCTAGATCGAGCAGTGGGCCGGTAGCCGTCAACAGCGGAGGCGCTTGATAATAGTCGCCGTAAAAGGCATCGAAGACCCAATTGATTTTCGGAACGCGGATGGCGATTCCGTAACGTGGGTCGGTGGCATTTTCGATGACGGCCCGTTGGGTTCCTCCGGGTACCGAGCCTGAATCGAAGTGCGATTCGCGCAGACCCGCGATCAGCGTCAGCCAGGAGGTGGGCTTAAAGCGGTCGTTGATGAATTCTTCGATCAGACCGCCGGTCACCGCGGCGGTCGACGGGCCGTAGTTCTCACAGTCCGGCGCACAGTCGGTAAAGATGTTGTTGAAGTAGTTGCTCTGGTGCTGAACGAAGCCGTAGGCGCCCACTTGGATGTCGTTGTATTTGAGTGATGTGATCGTGGCGGTAGCCTGCGCACCCGCATAGTTCGCGGTTTGAGTGATATCGCTGATGACCGGGTAATCGGTGGGGGAGGCGTTGTAGGCGGCTTCGTTGTAATGATAAAAGGGCGAGACGGTCATCACAATATTCGGAGTGAAGGTGTGAACCCAGGAGAACGTGATATATCCGTCCGGCTCGCGCTCGCTATCGCGCAGACC
>JASIGB010000736.1:0-3530 GCA_030045355.1 Bryobacteraceae bacterium | reverse complement strand
CGTTGGTGCGCACCACCAGCGTGTCGCCTTCCCAATGCCCCGTCGAATAGCCGGTGTAAGAGGGCTGCGGATCGTCAGGCAGCGGGCGCCCGTCGGTGAAGATCTGCCGGTAGGTGACGTCGCGCTCGGAGAGGATCACCAGCAGCCCCGGCGTCTGGACGAACTTGCGGTAAGGCGGAAAGGTGAGCAGCCGGATCGCGCCCGCGGGTTGGCAATGGGTGACCGGATCGTCTTTTCCAAAGTCGGCCATGCGTTTTTTCACCAGTGCCCGCGCCCACGGCTGATAGGGCAGGCCGCCGGGAAGGCGCGCGCCGATATTCGTGAATTCGCGCGACGATGGCATGTCCGGGCAGCCCTCCGGCGGGCACGGCGCGGGTTCCATTTGCCAGATGCCGGAGAAGTCCGGTTTGCCGTCAGCGGCTCTCGGCGCGGGCGCATTCAGATCGGGCGCGCCGCTGGCTGTTTTCGGCACGCCCGCGGTCGGATAATGGATCCACTGGGCCATAGCCAGTGCGGGGACGGAGCAACACGCGATCGCCGCGAGGATGAACCTCGGCATCCAATTCATGGATGCTCCAGAATAATCTTCAAACGCCGCTCGGCGCCGTCTTCCAGCATGGCGAGCGCGGTGGGCAGTTCGCCCAGCGCCATCCGATGAGTAACCAGCGGCTCCAGGCGCAGAACCCCACGTTGGACGAGATCGATGACCGGCGGAAAATCCTCGCCCGTGGCGGCGCGGTTATTGATGAGCTTCAGCTCCTTGAAGTAAAGATCGTAGAACGGCAACTCGCCATGCGTGGCGCTCGTGATTCCGAACATCGCGATCCGCCCGCCCGGACGCGCCATGCGAATCGCGTCCGCGATGGACGCCATCACGCCCGTGCACTCGATCACTACGTCGGCGCCGCGGCCATCGGTTTCGTCTAAGACCTTTTTCACCGCACCCGGCCCCGATTCGATCGCCACGTCCGCGCCCAGCTCGCGCGCGAGATCGTTCTTGAAGCGGCTGCGGCTGATGCCGATCACGTTGCTCGCGCCGTGCGCTTTGGCCAATTGCACGTGTAATTGGCCGGAAACACCCAGGCCGATCACCGCGATGGATTCCCCGCGAGACACCGCCGCCAGCCGCTGCGCGTGCAAACACGTGGTGGCCACCTGGATCAGCGGGGCAAGCCGCAAATCGAGCGACTCCGGCAAGCGAAAAACCTGCGCGCGCGGGACGGCCGCAAATTGCGCGAATCCGCCATCGGTCTCGCGACCAATCAGGCCGCCGGCGGGACAGAGATTGGTTTGTCCGATGCGGCAATGAAAGCAGGCGCCGCAGCACAGAACCGGATCCACGATCACACGGTCGCCGGGCTTCAGATCAGCGGTTTCGCCGCCCGCGATTTCGCCCACCATTTCATGCCCCATGATGCGCGGATAATGCGCGGGGATTGCGCCGCGATAGATTTTCAGATCGGTCCCGCAAATTCCGCTGTGCGTGACGCGCACCAGAACCTGGCCTGGCGCGGAGCGCGGCTGCGGCACTTCGTCGAGCGCCAGATCGCTCGGCGCGCGCAGGACCATGGCTTTCATATGGGAAGCTATCGATATGTTAGCCCACTGGAGAACCCCCGCCCTGTTCGCTCTGTCCATCGCCGCGTGTTTACCCGCGCGATCCGCGATGAACCGTCCCGTCCGCATCGATACCGGCCTGGTCCAAGGCGTGAGCGACGGAAACATCACAGCATTTAAGGGCATTCCCTATGCCGCGCCGCCGGTCGGCGATCTGCGCTGGCGCGAGCCGCAACCGCCGGCTGATTGGCGGGGCGTTCGCGATACTGCGCATTTTTCCGTGGCTTGCTTCCAGGCCAAAACCGGTGCGTTCGGACCCTGGAGCGCCGAATTCATCGCCAAGGACGCAATGCAAGGCGGGTCCAGTGAAGATTGCCTGTATTTGAATGTGTGGACCGCGGCGGCCAAGGCCGGTGAAAAGCGGCCGGTGATCGTGTGGATCTACGGAGGTGGGTTTACTTCCGGTTCGGGCGACGTACCCGTCTACGACGGCGCGGGATTGGCGGCCAAGGGCGTGGTGATGGTGACGTTCAATTACCGCGTCGGCGCCCTCGGGTTTTTGGCGCATCCGGAGCTGAGCAAGGAATCCGGCCACGGAGCTTCGGGGAATTACGCGCTGCTCGATATGATCGCCGCCCTGAGATGGGTGCAACGGAACATCTCCGCTTTCGGCGGCGACCCGCGCAACGTGACCATCGCCGGTCAATCGGCCGGAGCATTCGCCGTCTGTTATCTGATGGCTTCGCCGCTCGCTAAAGGGCTGTTCGAGCGCGCGATCGCGGAAAGCGGCGGAGCGTTTTCACAAGCGCAGCCTCTTGATCGCGCGGAGAGCGCCGGTGCAAAGCTCGGAACTCTCGCCGAACTGCGCGCCAAACCAGCCGATGCTTTCCTCAGCCCGCCGAACGGCTACCGTCCCGGGCCGGTGATCGATGGTTACGTTCTTCCCGCGGACGTTTCCGCTATTTTTTCCTCCGGCCGCCAGAACAACGTACCACTGCTCACGGGTTGGAACGCCGCTGACGGCGTTGCTTTCGGACCCGCGCCCAAAGCCGAAACATTTCGTGAAAATGCCCGGCGCGATTACGCAGCACTCGCAGACGAATTCCTGAAAGCCTTCCCCGCAAGCAACGATGCGGAAGCCGCCAATTCCGCGCGTGTGCTGACGCGCGATCAGCTTTTCGCCTGGCAGGGACGCTCCTGGGCGCGCGCACAAGCCAAAACGGGCAAATCGAAGGTTTTTCTCTATTATTTCGATCGCACCGCGCCCGGCACTGCAGCCGAGACCCGCTATGGCGCGTTTCATTCCGGCGAAATCGCCTACGCGCTGAACACGCTGGACCAGTGGCAGCGTCCCTGGACGGACGTCGATCGGAAACTCTCGAGTGAGATGTCTACCTACTGGGTGAATTTCGCGAAGCGCGGCGATCCCAATGGTCCGGGCGTTCCCCAATGGCCCGCTTATAGGAGGAACGAAGAACGCGCGCTCGATCTCGGCGAGGCGATCCAACCCATCCCGATCCCGGATGGACCGCAGTTAGATTTCTTCGATCGCTATAACGGGCAAGTCCGGTGAGGGCTATTTGCCAACCAGGTGCTCGACGTCCTTGTTGTTTTCCTGGCAGATGTATTCCATGAGCTCGCCCTGCAACATCACCGGATGCGTGGTGAAGGACCAGGGCTTGGTGTAAGCCTTGGGATCGTCGACGATGTTTTCGATCTCCAGGTGCCTGTAGTCGGGCCGGCGGATTTTCTCGATCACATGTAATTGATCGGTAGTGGGCAGGCCCGATTCATCGAGCCACGTATAGCCGTTCAGTCCAATGGTGTCGATCATGAACGTGTCTCCTTCCCAATGGCCGATCGACTCGCCGAGCCAGGAAGGATTAGGATCCTCGGAATGCTTACGCCCGTCGGTAAAGATCTGCCGCCAGACGTGCGCGCCGCCTTCGTAAACGATCAAGGTGAGCGCGGGC
>JASIGB010000067.1:0-3049 GCA_030045355.1 Bryobacteraceae bacterium | reverse complement strand
CTGCGGGTGGGCCCCGTTCCGGCGAAGTGGAACGTGGATGAATGGGCGGCCGGCGCCACCAGCGTTGCTGTGCCCACGCCCGGCAAAGCCGGCCCGATCCAGGCCTCGATTCCGGTGGGCAAGTTCGTCGGCACCGAAGTGGCGGTAGCGGTGCGGGTGACAAATAACAAAGGAAAAGAGGCCGGATGGTCCGCGCCCAAAATGTTCACCGTGCAAGCGCCGCTGGCCAATCCCGCTAACTTCCACGTCATGGCCGACCCTAAGGGCGTCGCACTCACCTGGACGGAACCGGGGAAGGCTGAGTTCCGCATCTTCCGAAAAACCGAACAGCAGACGCGGTCCGCGCTGCTGGCCACGACCATGGAGCCCAATTACGTCGATATCAGCGCGGAATTCGGCAAGACCTATCAGTATTCGATTCAAGCCGAGCGCGACGGCATCGAAAGTGAAGTGATCGGGCCAGTCACGATCATGCCTATCGATATCTTCCCGCCGGCGGTTCCTTCGGGTCTAATGGTTTCGGCCGGCATCAACTCGCTCGAACTGGCGTGGAACCGGAATACGGAGCCGGATTTCAAGGAATATCGGGTGCTGCGCTCGGTGGATGGCGGGCCGTTCGTCGAGATCGCGCGCGGCCTGGAGGCGCCCGCTTATTCCGACCGCATGGTGCAGAGCGGGAAGCGCTATCGTTACGAGGTGGAGTCAGTGGATCAGGACGGGCACGTGAGTGCTCCGTGCACGCCCGTGGAGATGACCGCGCCATGAAGATCGCCCGCTATACTTTGAACCACGGCATCGCACCGTGGACGAACGATGAATCGCCGGAGGTTCGCCGCGCGGATTTTTCGGAAATCCCGGCTGGCGCACGCCTGCTTCCTCCGTGCTCGCCCAGCAAAATCGTGTGCGTGGGGCGCAATTATCGGGAGCACGCCAAGGAGATGGGCGTGGAAGTTCCCTCCGAGCCCACGATTTTCCTCAAGCCGCCGACATCGCTGATCGCCGCGGGCGACGACATCGTCTATCCGCGGCTCACCCAGCGCCTGGATTACGAGGGCGAGCTGGGGGTGGTCATCGGCCGGCGGGCGCGCCACGTGAAAAGCGCGGACGCCGACGCGTATATCCTGGGCTACACGCCGGTCAACGACGTTACCGCGCGCGATCTGCAAAGAAAAGACGGCCAATGGACGCGCGGCAAGGGGTTCGATACGTTCTGTCCGGTGGGCCCGTACATCGTACCGCGCGAGGAACTGGATCTCGCCAAACTGCGCGTGCGTACGTTGGTCGACGGCGAAAAAAAACAAGACGCTGCCATATCGGAAATGATTTTCAGCGTCGATGCTATAATCGAGTTCGTCAGCGCGTTTATGACGCTCGAGCCAGGGGACTTGATCGCTACGGGCACTCCGTCCGGTGTCGGCCCGCTCCAACCAGGATCGAAAGTCCGCGTGGAAATCGAAGGCGTCGGAGCGCTGGAGAATACCGTCGTCCGAGAGCGGTAGGTTCATCGTGTTCGAGAACGTTCGGCCGTTTCCAGTGACGCAAGCCGTGGTGATCGGCGCCGTGTCGCTGCCCGTGATCGCCGCGGGGGTTTTCCTGGTGGTGCGCGCCCGGCGCAAGCCCAAAGACAAAGAAAAGCTGCGGCGCCTGGAAGTGAACACCAGCGGCAGGCTCGGCGACGCTACGGTCACCGACGTGAACGAGAACGCCATCTTCTACGAGTACTCGGTGGCCGGATTGACCTACACCGCTTCGCAGGACATTTCGCAGTTGCGTGAGCTCGTCCCGGCGGATTCGCATCGGCTGATCGGACGGCCGGCGTCGCTCAAATACTCCTTGCAGAACCCGGCGAATTCGATTCTGCTGTGCGAGGAGTGGTCGGGACTGCGGCCGGGGCCGGCGAATCAGACGTCGGACTTGGCGTCGTAATACGGCCTTGCGTTCACACGAGTGTGAACGCTACAGGCTACAGGAACTTTTTGCTCGCCCGCGTTGTCAAAACTGGCGTGGCGATGCAAACGGGATCGGGCAAAACGGCGGCGGCGATCAACGTCACACCGATGATCGACATTCTGCTGGTGCTGCTGATCACGTTCATGCTGCTGCCGCAGCGGACCACCGGCTTGCCGTCGGAGGTGCCGCAGCCGCCATCGGAGGATCAGCCCGCGGAAGCCAATCCGCTGGATGTGGTGCTGACCATCGCGCGCGATCGTTCGCTGCAGATCAACTCGCAACCGGTGGAATTCGGGGCACTCGAAGCGAAGCTCCGGCTGGTCTTCGCCTCGCGGCCGGGGAGCGTGCTCTTTATCGAAGGCGTGGCGGAGCTGGAGTTCGCCGACGTCGCCCGAGTGATCGACACCGCGCGCGGCGCCGGAGTGGGCCGGATAGGAATAGTCACTGAACATGAAAGCGAACATGAAGCGGAGGCGCCAAAGCCCTGATGTTATAGTTGGCATTTGGGGCTTTTTCAATGACGAATGGAAATCCGGGCAAGTACTATCGCGAAAACGAATGGTGGGTGAGTCCTTATAACTTCATTCCCGAGGTGACTTCGAAGTTCCAGCTTCCCGAGCGCGTGAGCATTCACGACGCGACGCTGCGCGACGGCGAGCAGACGCCGGGCGTGGTGTTCAGCATCGCCGACAAAGTGGCGATTGCCGAGAAACTGGCGGAAATCGGCGTGGACCGCATTGAAGCAGGCATGCCGGCGGTGTCGGAGCAGGATTTCCAGGCCATCAAGAACATTTCGAAGCTCGGGCTGAAGTCGAAAATCTATACATTTGCCCGCGCAATGAACGCCGATATCGACAAGGCTCTGGAATGCGGCTGCCACGGCGTGATCATCGAGATTCCGATCGGCTATCCCAAGCTCAAATACCAGTTCAAGTGGACCTGGGAAGACGTACTGAAGAAGAGCATCGGCGTGGTGAACTACGCCAAATCGCGAGGCATGCACGTGGTGTATTTTCCCTACGACACCACGCGCGCCCGCGAAGAGGACCTCACCAATTTGCTGACGCGCCTGATGCAGGAATGCCAGCCGGATTCGATC
>JASIGB010000735.1:0-7017 GCA_030045355.1 Bryobacteraceae bacterium | reverse complement strand
GCGCCGCCACGCCGCCCGTTTCATCCATCCAGGCGATCGCACATTGCGTTTCGAGATAGAAATGTTCCTGCCCGCCGATGCGCAGCTCGCCCTCAAAACGCAGAGGGCTGGAGTCGATGGCCGAAACATCGCCGCGCGCGATGCGCAATGGAGCGGAATGAAAACTCGACGCGCGGATCGCATCGTCGATGGTGAGGATCGCGGGCAGCGGCTCGTATTGCGTGGCGACTCGCGCCGCGCCCCGCTGCGCCGCTTCGAGCGTCTCGCCCAGCACCCACACCACCGGTTGGCTATGATACATCACTTCGTTCGGAAACAGCGGCTCATCATGGCGATTGGATCCCGAATCGCCTTCGCCAGGCACATCTTCAGCGGTAAGGACCGTCGCGACACCAGGCTCCGACATTGCCGCGGAGGTGTCCACCGACTTCACCAGAGCGTGGGCGTGCGGCGCCAGCACCGGCCAGGCATGCAGCAGCCGCGGGAAACGCGCGATCAGATCGTCGGTGTAGAGAGCTTCACCCGTCACGTGCTCGCGCGCGCTCTCGTGCGGAACAGCCTGTCCGGCTACCTTCATGCCGCTGGCTCCCGGCGTTCCCCTAGGAATTTCGCCAGCAGACTTTTGGAAACCGCGAGCCGGTATTCGGCCGACCCGCGATGGTCGCTGATGGGCTTGATGGAATGCTCGATAGCAGCCTGCGCACGCTCCACGGCCGCTTCGTTCCACTGCCGGCCGACAGTTGCGTCCTCCACCGCCGTGACGCGCATCGGTGTCGGTCCGGCGCCTCCGAATGCAAAGCGCGCGCGCACTACTCTGCCTCCCTCGCAACTCATCCCCATCGCCGCCGCCACGGTGCTGATATCGTCGGTGCGCCTCTTCGCCACCTTGTAAAAACGCACGAACTCAGGCAAGGGCTTCGGGATCTCCACACTCACGATCAATTCATCGGACCCCAGCACTGTGCGGCGGTACCCGGTGAAAAATGAGTGGAGCGGAATCGTGCGCCTCGCCCGCCGGCTCGCCAGATGCAACTGGGCGTCGAGCGCGAGCAACAGAGGCGCTCCGTCGCCAATCGGGGATGCGATGGCGAGATTCCCGCCGAGCGTTGCGCGATTGCGAAGCGGTGGCGATGCAAACAGGCGCAACCACTCGTGGACCACACGCGGCGCGCCGCTCCAGAGCCGCGCGATCTCATTCAGCGGAAGACCCGCGCCGATGCTGATGGAGTTCTCGTCTTCACGAAATTCGCGCAGCTCGGCGATCGCCTCCAGGCTCACCAAATGACGCCAGCGGCGCGCTCGCAAATTCGACTCGACCACCAGATCCGTTCCGCCCGCGATCAATTGGGCTGCGGGATCCTCGGCCAGAATCGTGAGACAATCTTCGAGCATGACTGGACGCGAGAATCGTGCGGCGGAATTCTGGTACTCCACCGCGCCCAGCGCCGGGGCCGGCCGCGACAGGCGGTCGAGAAAAGCTCCCGGTGGCGGGGCGCCGAGCGACGACGTGGCGTCGCGAATGGGCCGATACCCCGTGCAGCGGCATAGATTTCCTCCCAGCGCCTCGGGATCGCACGCGCCCGCTCGCCCCGGTCGATACTGCTCCGCAAAAAGACTCATCACAAAACCCGGCGTGCAGTAACCGCATTGCGACCCGCCGCCCTTCGCCATGGCTTCCTGAACCTCCGAAAGTTTTCCATCGGCGGCCAGAGCCTCCACCGTGAATATTTCGTGCCCGGCGGCCATGGGCGCCAGCATCAAACAGCTATTGACGGCACGATATTCGCATCCGGCTTGCGGTCCGGCATTGCATCCGGCGACCAAGATCACCGTGCATGCGCCGCATTCGCCTTCCGCGCAACCTTCCTTGGCGCCCGTCAGGCCTTGCGCACGAATCAAGTCCAGAAGCGTGGTTTGAACACCCGTATCACGCAGGAAAACACGCCGGTTATTGAGCAAAAATGCTGGGTATCCGGCGCCGGGAGTCGTCATTTCGAGCCCTTATATTGATGATACCGGCTAGGACGACGCGGGCGCTCCGGTCCTCTCAAAATGGTACGCCCGATCAGGCCGCCGCGTCCATGCTCTGCAAGATTCGACTGGAGATTGGGACCTGGGATGGATAGCAACGTACAGAAGCGACGCTTGTCGGCTGGAAGAGGGATCCATACCTACCGGCTTCACCCGCGCCGGTTTTGGTTTGCGCAAGAGGGATGGGCCGTGTGTCCTTGGCAGGCGGCGAATATATTATTGACCGCTTTGACAGGATCGTTTTGGAACGCAATGTCTCATTGCCCACTAATTACTCGGTGAAGGGCCGGGAGGACTGGTTCGGCCGCAAGGAGAGCGAGCTCATCCCGCGACTATAATGTAATCCGGTCTGGAGAAATCTATGAGGATGCTCGTGAAGCGAAAGACATTGTTTCCGACAGCAGTTTTGATCATCGCGGCTGTGGTTTCTTTCGGCAGCGGTGTTCCGGCGGCAGTTCACTACGTCGGCCATGACAGGGTCGCCGAAGTGATGTCTAAAGGCGGGCCAATCGTCAACGATCCGGGCCTCGTGGTCTTGGCACAGCGCCGCGAAGCTGGCCCGGTTGAATATCACGACCATACCAACCACGTGTTCGTCATGGTAGAAGGCGAGGCGACGCTGGTAGTGGGAGGGACCATGGTAGACCCCAAGCGCACAGCGCCGGACCAAATGCGTGCCCCTTCGCTCGAAGGCGGAACGATCTACCACTTGAGCAAAGGCGACGTGATCACGATTCCGGCAAAGACGCCCCATTGGTTCAAGGAAGTCCCCACCAAGACGGTAGCCTACTACGCGGTTAACATCGAGAGCGAATAGAAAGCTGTCGGAAGTGGCATCGGCTCCGCCCTCGCCCCGTCACTAGCTCTTCCTCCGCCGAGCCCCACACCTGACGGCAAGGTCCTGAATAAACCCACGGAGCCATACCGTTTAGAACGCAATTGATCATTTCTTGTGCTTGCCGTTCCCGTTCTTAGCTGGGATGTTCTCCTCCGCCCAGTTCAGGATCACATCCGCGACTTCAAGGTTGTTCGTGCCCAACATCATCATGTGCGTCGTGCCCTTGAACACCGGGTTCCCGAGTTCAGCGAGCTTGATGTAGTCCGCCTTGGCCGTTCCATGCCCGCTCGCGCGGCGGGCATTGATCTCGTTCACCGAGGTCTGGCACACTTCGCTGGTGGCCGTGTAGTCTCCCTTCAATGCAAGGTAGGGAATATTGTCGAAGTCCTCAGCCGTGAGACCGCTGTTTGGAAAGGAGCAGGACCCCTCGATGGTAATCAAGCCTTTCAGCAAATCCAGATGCCCCCTCTCCTTCAGAATGCGTGCCATGTGATGCCCCATGATTCCCGACTGAGAGTGCGTTGCCACGATCGCTCCGCCGAGCTTCTCGACCAGCAGCGCGAGATCTTGCGGAGTCCATGTGTTGGCCGGAGAGATCTCCTTGGGGTCGCATGTGGAGCACGTGGAGCCCGGTAGCGTGACCTCCGCATTGGGAACCAACTGCTTGTAGTACTCCAGAGCGTAGTAATTGTTGGGTCCAGCGGGCGCCTCAGCGATGGCTCCGGTTCGGGCAACTATGTTCTCATCCACGGCCGCGAGAGGATATGCCGGAAAATAGCCGTCGGCGTGCCGCGGGTCGTCGTTCGAAGGATCTCCGTGCCGGATGAGCTTACCCGTGAGAATGGTCGAACCGGGTGGCGTTAGTTGGCCGAACCATGCAGTCCAGGCGCCATTGTCGGTGATCCTGCCGAACGGAGGAATCATGGGCAAGCCGTGCTCGATGTCTCCGCTCTTGATCATGGCTGCGGCCTCAAGGATGACGGACTCGTCGAACCCGGAACGTCCGCGTCCCGCTTGATCCACTAGGTAGGTGGAAATGCCCTTGCGCACAAAGTAGGGATACCAGCCTTCCCGCCCGTCCGGTGTCGACTCCAGGCAGGCCGCCGTATGACTAGAACCGTGCACCATGATTACCGCAGGCATGTTGCGCTTCTTGTTCTGTGGAATCTCGAATTGCACGTACATCTGACCAATCGTTATCTGATTGGGAATCGGCGCTTGATTGGCAGCGCCACGTGGGGGCACTGTTGCCTGGTAAGTGACCTTTGGCACGCCACCAATGAAAAAGCTACCCTGATCTTCGATCACCAGCGGCTTGGTCAGGAATTTCTTGACCTTTGGACCTTCTTGCGAAGCTGCACTTCCCAACGCTGCAAATAGCAGGATCGTGGGACAGAGACGCCAAACTAGTTTCATGGACCCTCCCCTTCGGCGGCTCGATGGATCGAGGCTGCCTCTGTAGATGATATGCGGATTGTCGGAAGTGGTGCCCGGTTCATGGGAAGAAGCGCTTACAGTCGTGGTTGGCGTGCCCCGGTGCGCGGGATGCGCGTCATTCGCTTTTTATTCGCCTATATGTTCCTGCCTCGTGTCCTTCACCGATCCGGAAGGCATCGAGCACTCCGTTCGAGTTCCGGCCGAGAGCCTCTACGAAGCCGCTGTCGAAGCCATCGCCGCTTTCCGCCGGAGTGCGCTCGCGGAGATGCCGCTCGGGCCAGCCACGCGACTGACGATCCGAGTCAAGGCGCCGGAGGAAGAAGACACGGTCACGATCGCCAAAGTGCTCTCCTGGCTTGACGGTGTGACAACAAGTCCCAGCGAAAAGGTGAAAAAGAATCGTCTGCGGGAGCGGCTGAGGATGTGAGGTGGGCACGCCTTCCATCTGTTGAGTAAAGCGCCACCCTCCGGTCACGGGTGGTCCTGAGACTAATCTTAAACAGACGAAGCTAAAATTCTCTGGACGACATGTCGAATTCCGATCCCGCCGTTCGTCGCCATAGTGAAGGCAGGGCACCTAGCCTGCCTGAAGACCATTTCAGGAGAAAACAATGCCGCAATATTTGGTTGCTGGTTACCTCCCCGACGACTTCGACCCGTCCCAAGCGGACGAAGCGATGGGCCGCGAGATCCACGCGCTCAACAAAGAGATGATTGCTGCCGGCGTCAGGAAATTCGCTTGCGGCCTGGGGGCCGCGAAGTCGCTGCGAGCGCACCCCGATGGAGGAGTCCACATCACCGACGGGCCGTACCTTGAGACCAAGGAACACATCGGCGGCTTTTGGATATTGGAATGCGCTGACATGGACGAGGCGGTGGCATGGGCGCGCAAAGGCGTCGCCGCCACTCGGGGGCAGGTCGAAGTGCGAGAGATCTTTTTCAATCCCTCACCTGACTAAGATTTAGATGCCTGGCAGCTCCAGAAGTGGGTATCGCAACGGAGCCGCAATGACAGCATCGGCCTGCAAGCGATCACAAGTCACTTGCAGGAATTCCTTGGCTTTTGGACATGCGCCTGTCGAGAGCCGATGGCAGCCCATGGATCCTCCCTGCGCAAACAAAGAGTGGCCATATCGAGCCGTCGTCGCTCAAGAAACAGCATGTAAAGGCCATTGCCGAGGCGACCCGGATTCTCAGAGAAGAAAGGAAGAACAACGAGCTTCAGCTCGCGCGTTTCGAGCTATACACTCTCAGGCGTGCGTGCCTCACGCGCTGGGTTCCGCATGTGGACCCCTGGATGTTGGCGTATCTCGCCGGGCATTGAGATATGAACATCACTCCACCATGCTCTCCGCTGACATTCCTTCACGAAACAAGACGCGCGTCTTTCCGACCCAATAGACGTCTTCGACCCTGGTGACATATTCCTTTTGCATGGCTCACCTGACTCCTCCATGGTCACGCAGCAAGGGCTCTTCCAACAATAGTCGAGCCAAGCAAAGCATCATGCCTCGGGCGAAGCCTTGTGACGGAGGTAACCTGTTTTCCCTAACGCTAGAATTCTAAAGCTCCGTAATCTTTGCGCACGGCCCCAAGGGGGTAGATCCAGCGCTATCTATGCAAGCACCGGCACAAACTGCGGAGCTATCCAGAGAGACATCTTTCACTGGGCCCGCAAGCAGATCGAGTCGGAAAAGTATCTGACACGGCTCAGGGTAGACTGCTCGACAGGAAGCGGCGGACGGATTCGCTCGAATCGAGCGCCAGCGCTCTGCACGCGATCGCTTGGGCTTCCGCCAGCGTCCACCGGGCAATAGCCTGCTTGAGTTCGGGAATCAGTTTAGCGCTGACGCTGAATTGTTCGAGGCCCATGCCAATCAGCACGGGCGTCGCAAGTGCATCTGCGGCCAGTTCCCCGCAAAGGCAGACCCCGATTCCCGCTTTCCGTCCGGCTTGGATAGCCTCGTGAAGCATACGCAGGACCGCCGGTTGGAATGGATCCGCCAACGGCGCCACACGGGCATTGGTCCGATCAGCGGCCATGACATACTGGACGAGATCGTTGCTGCCGATGCTGAAAAAGTTTGCCTCGCGAGCCAGTTGATCGGCGACGGCCACCGTCGCGGGAACTTCGACCATGATCCCGACCTTGCTGTCCTTCTGGAAGGGGATGCCGTCGCGCTCCAGTTCGGTCTCGACCTGGACTAGCGCCGCTTTCGCTTCGCGTAGTTCGTCGAGCGTGGAGACCATTGGGAACATGATATCGACGGAGTGACCGCAACCGGCGCGGAGGATGGCCCGGAGCTGCGTCCGCAACAAGTCCCGCCGGTCCAGCGTTACGCGAATGCCGCGCCATCCCAGTTCCGGATTAGCCTCCTCGCCAACTTCGATGTAGGGAACAGGCTTGTCGCCCCCTATGTCCAGCGTACGGATGACTAGCGGACGAGAAGCGAGTGCCTCGGCTACGATGCGATAAGCGATGAGCTGGTCCTCCTCGCTCGGTGGGACTTCGCGCGCCAGAAACAGGAACTCGGTGCGTAGCAGGCCGACTCCTTCGGCGCCGCAGTCCAACGCTTCGGCGGTCTCGTCTACACTCTTCAGATTGGCCAGGACTCGGATGCGATGCCCATCGCGCGTCGCCGCCGGTTTTTGGCGAGTCTGTTGCGCAGCGCGGCGGGCTGCTAGCCATGCCTCGCGCCGATTATCGATTT
>JASIGB010000734.1:0-3852 GCA_030045355.1 Bryobacteraceae bacterium | reverse complement strand
TGATGCAGCGATTCTCGAGTTCTCGGTCGGGGTTTTGATTCATGCGCGCCTCCAACCCAGTATGACGCTCTGTGCGGCAAGAAATTGCGTGGAAAGATGCTCCAGGAAGCGCGGAACGCCTCGCTAACGGCTGGCGCGTTCGCGGAGCAACGCCAGCGAGCGCTTCTCGTCCATCAATCGCCGGCGGCCGTCGGCGCTCGGCGTTGCACCGTCCTTGATCAACGTAATTAACCGCCCGGGCGTCAACGCCGGATTCACCGCAATCAGCTTGGCGGCCAGATTCGTCACCCCCGGCGAAGCCATGGATGTGCCGGACAGCTTCATGCGCGTTCCGCCGGGCAGGAAGCTTTCGACGTTGTATCCGTCCGCATCCACCACCACCGTGTCGCCATAGCTGGTGAACGACGTTTCGTCGCCCGCCTGATTCACCGCGCCCACGGCGATCAGGTTCGGCGAGTGCAGCGAAGCGGGGACGTCTTCGACAAAGCCCGCGTTGCTGTCGGAATTGCCCGCCGCGCAAATGAACAAAGTGTCCGGCGCGCTCTTGAGGGCATCCGCGATCCCCGCTTTCCAGATTTCGTACAGCTCCAACGCCATCTTCTTGCGCGCCGCCGGGTCCTGGCCTTGGCCGGTCTTGGAGAGCCAAGTCTCGAATTCACTGGGTTGATCGCCCCAGCTCATGTTCACCACACGCACGTGATGGGTGCGGCAATATTCGCCGATCGCGCGAAAGTCGTCAGCCAGCCTCTTGGCCCAGGCGACTGTCGGGGTGAACTTGAGGTCGGGAAGCTGATCGTTGAAGCGCAACACCACCAAGCGAGCGGCCGGATTGCCATGAGTCGCGATCCCGGCGACGTGTGTGCCGTGAATGTAGGGGTCGTAAAACTTCATCTTCTCGAACATCGCGCGCACTTCGGACGCCTGCATGCCCGCCATCTTCCGGCGCAACGCCGCGGCTTCCGGGGTGTCCACGGCGCTTGACTGATCCTCCAGCCCCTTCAACGTGGGAAGAAAGGACGCGTATTCCTTCCGCAAACTGTCGGGAATGGTCAGAAGCAGGCTGTTCGAATGGCCGCCCTGATCGTCGAACGCCAGGCCATGGGGATCGTGCCAGCCCGGGATGGGATCGGTGTAAAGCTGGTTCGGGAAGACGCTCACATCCACGCCTGCATCCCAGATGCCGATCAAAACAGGCGTCAGCTTGTCGCTCGCGGTGAGCGTTACATCGCGCGCCGCCCAGATGTCCGGCCTCATCACGGAATTCTTGAGCACGTAGGCTTGAAGCGTCTCCGACATGCGGCCGGTGAGCGGAAGGAGATCCAACGCCGTGCGCCGGGCACCCAGCAGCCCCCAGGCTGTTTGATTATCCACGGCGCCGGATTTATCCACCATGGGCTGAACGTCGGTCTCCAGGCCGCCGGCGAGCAGAGCAAGGCTCAGAATCTCCACGCGTCCTTTGGTTTCCTTGATGCGATCCTGCACGGTGTTCCAGGGCAGGGCATTGACCGCTTCCTGGTAGCGCTTGGTGAACGCCGCATCGAGCGCCGGACCGCTGCGAGCGCCGGAATCGATGCGCGCCTCCAGAAGCGCCTGCTCCGTCATGTCGGCCATCAGCTTGGCGTCCGGCTTGTCTTCCAGGGCCCGGATCTCGTCGATGGTCTTGAGGCCCTGGCGATTTTGGCCGTTCAGCTCCTCGAACGAAAGCCGCGCGCCGAGAAGTTCGCGCCGCGTGGCTTTGTCTTCGATTTGATAGTCGCGGAAGATCGTCTCGAGATCGGCCTGGACCTTGGCGGCGAACGCGGGAAATGCCTGGGAGTCCGGGCGCAGTAGATCCGCCACGTTTCCATGGACAGGATAAGTGAAGCGTGGCAGGTCGCTGTCGCTATGAACGATCTTCTTGGACTGCGCGAAGCAGGCGGTTGCCAGAATGACGGACAGAGATGCACTTCGGAGAGAGCGGCGCATAACATATGATAGCGTCCGAGCGTCTACACGCCCCAAGCCCGAGCGCCCAGCCCGCTACTTGTTTGGCTCGTCCCAGCCTGATGGCGTCCCGGCCGGCATGTTCTTCATGAACGCCTCCACGGCGTGGATCTGGCCGCCGTAAATCTTGAACGCTTCCCACACCATCAGCGCATCACCTGGGACACGCGTGGAACCGGCGCCGAAATCCATGCGCAGAACCACGATGCCGAGGTAGTCATCCACCGCGGCGACGCGCACCTGAATTCCCGAGAGTGTGGGAATGTGCTGGCCCTTGATGTCTTCGCATCCCTTCATGAAGGTGCAGCCGGGTCCGGCCATCAGGTTGCCGTTCTCAAATCGATAGGCGTCCTGGGCGAACGGCACGCCGACCGTGACGAAACTCCCGGCCTTCAGGCCCGCGGGATAAAGCTTGGCGATGCGGATGAGATCTTCGCGCGAGTTGCGCTCCGCATCGCCGACAAATTGGAGCATGCCGGCGCTTGGCGATTTCAGCGCTTCCGGTTTGAACAGCGAACCCTCGGTCTTATTCCGCGTCACCTGGGTCTCGATTTCGGAAATCTTTCCATCCGCGATTTTGAGCCGCAGCACCGCCAGCACCGGCATGGTGGCCTCTTGGGCGACTATATAGGACGCTGCCACGCCTTCTTTGACGTCTAAAACGTCCAGCCGGTACGGCGTCAACCGCGCGATATTTCTCCACAGCGGACTGTCGCCCACCTTCGTCTCCACTGTGTCCTCGGTGAACCGGACGTTGCTTGCCAGTAGCAGCGAGCTCGGGCTGTGCGAAAGCATCGCGTTCAGATATTGCGTGACGAAACCGCCGAGACATTCGCGGTCGCACGCGGCGGCCTGCGCAACCGGCGCAGCCGGGATCGCGGCGAGCGCAATCGCGAGAAGGAAATGAGTTTTCACTTGGCTGCCGGCGCCGCCAGCGGCCGGTCCGTCAGCGTCTGACCGTTGGCGGTCGTGACCGAAACGAACAGAGCCCCGGGCTCGCCGCTTTTTTGCGGGTGGCCGACGACGGTGACTTTATCGCCCGGCTTCAGCGACGTCGATTTCCAGCCCGCCTTTACCAGAATGAACGGCGCCGTCATCTCGATGTTCCAATCGTCCACGCCGCCTTTATCGTTCGGCACTTCCAGCTCAATCCAGGAATGCGGATTCGCCCACTTGAACTGCTTCACCGTTCCCACCAGCGTCACGTTCTTGGCGCGGTCGAAACCTTCCATCGAATGATGGGCAAACGCCGAGCCGGCCATCGCGAGGCCGATCGCACAACTGCACGCCACCAGGTAGCTTCTCATAAATTTCCCTTCGTTTTAACGAAAATCATTTCTTGTGCTAACGGATATTCACCGATTTCGAAGTCACGCTCGGCATATGCGCATTCAAATCGGGAAGACACGACGCTTCAGTGATGTCCGTCTCATCCTGGCGCTTCCAGCGCTTGGTCCATTTCCACTCACCCTCCCAGTCCTTGGGATCGCTGATCGTGTATTCGATCTGCAGCGTTTTTCCGCCGTCCAGCATGGTCATGCGCTCCACCATGTGGGTCTGGTCGCTGAGCGGGATGCCGCTCTCCAGCCAGTGATGGTCGTTAACGAACCCGACGGTGTCCACCACCAGCGCGTCGCCGTCCCAGTGCCCGATCGATTCGCCGTTGAAGCTGGGAATAATAATGTCGGGATCGGTATGCTTACGGCCGTCCAGATAAATGATGCGGACGCTGTTCATGAAGCCGCTGATCATAAAAATGACGGTCGGCTTCTGAACCATCGCGATGGGCCACACCCGCGTCATGATCAAAGGCATCCCGGCCGGCCAGCAGGCGCCGATGTCGTCGTGATAAGCCTTGCCTTCGGCGCG
>JASIGB010000733.1:0-4043 GCA_030045355.1 Bryobacteraceae bacterium | reverse complement strand
GCAGTTGCTCAATAGCGACCTGTGTATAGATGCGAGGCGGATTTTTGAGGTTCGTCTGGGCGGATTCAAAAACAGCCCCGAACTGCCGCTCGCGCGCGATCACCGACTGCAACCGCTCGGCGGCAGGTGCGAAGTTGCGGCTCATGATCACGAAGATGCTATTCGTCACACCGCTCGAATACATGTCCGGATTCTTCTCCCAAGTCCGCACCTCCCCCAGATCGAGCAGCGCTGCGCGGATGGAGTTCAGAATCAGGTCGCGATCGGGATCCTCGGGCAGCGCCGCGAACTCGCGTTCGGCCCGCCTCAGCGCTTTGACGCGCGCAGCGATGGCCGCTTTGGAATAGTCTTCCAGTTGCGCATCATATTGATGAAAACCGGCCGACGTTCCCTGGGTAGGATTGAACTTGAAATAGACGCCGTCAAAGAATCGGTCGACCATCTCGGCGGGCGGCTGGGCCCTCATCATTCCGCCCGCCATGATCCAGACCAAAAGAATAGACCCAATGCGTGACATTGATATTACGGCGACGGTAGCACATCGCGGCCCGGAAATGCAGTAAAATTGTCCCCCAGTAGAGGAGTCCGCCCCCCGCAAATGCGAGTGCGAGCCGCACGCCCGAGTCTGCTGCTATTGGGTCTCGCCGCCGCATGTCGCCTGTTGGCGCAAACGCCATCCCCGCCCGCGCCAAACGCCGCGGAATTAACCTCCCACGATGCGCCCGCCACCTTCACCACGAAAGTGAACCTGGTGATGGTTCCCGTGGTGGTGCGCGATTCCAAGGGTAAAGCCATCGGCACGCTCCAGAAAGACGATTTTCAGCTTTTCGATAAAGGCAAGCCGCAGGTGATCGCGCGGTTCTCCATCGAGAAAGCCGGCGAATCCGTGGTTCCGGCGGAGGTGGCGACCGGCGAGGCGCCCGGTGATTCGGCCGGCGCTGCTCCGCAAAAGCCCGCGACGCCTATCGCACAACGTTTCGTCGCTTACATGTTCGATGATGTTCATACCACCAACGCCGATCTCATGGTGGCGCGCAATGCCGCCGACCGTCATTTGGCCGAAAATTTGGACGCCACGACACGCGCGGCTATCCTGACCACTTCCGGCCAGGGCAATGTCGATTTCACTGACGACCGTTCGAAGCTGCACGAAGCCCTCATGCGCCTAATGGCGCGTCCCACTCTCAGCGGTCCCGGTTTGCAATGCCCTGATATCAGTTACTATTGGGCCGATCTGATCGCTAACAAGCACGATCAGACGGCGCTGCAGGCCGCGGTCAACATGACGATGGGCAACTGTACGCCAGCGCCCGCTAACAATAGCCCGCAAGCCATCCAAGAGGCCATTCAGGAGGCGACACAGGCCGCCCAATCCACGGCGCAGCAAATCATCGAGAAAGGCGAGCGCGACACACGTCTGGCCTTTGTCACGATCGAGAACGCCATCCGCCGTCTCGCCGCGGCGCCCGGAGGACGAACGCTCATCTTCGTCTCGGGCGGGTTTTTCTTCGCCGAGGATCTGCGCTGGGAAGAGTCGCAAATCTTCGATCGAGCCATACGCGCCAACGTGCGCATCAGCAGTCTGAATGCCCGCGGCCTGTATGTGCTCGTCCCCGGGGGCGACGCCAGCACGCCTGCTCCCGCCGGCGGCCCGCAGGCGCTGAACGCGACGCAGCAATATCAGCAGCAAAGCGCACTGGCTGAAGAAGGCATCCTCGAAGAACTCGCCGACGCCACCGGAGGCCGCTATTTTCACAACGACAACGGCTTGAAGGAAGGCTTCGGCCTGATCGCCGCGCCCCCCGAGTTCACGTATTTGCTGGGATTTTCTCCGCAAGATCTGAAATACGATGGAGCCTACCACGCGCTCAAGGTCAAGCTGGTGAGCGCCCGCGGACTAGATGTGCAAGCGCGGCGAGGCTATTACGCACCGCGCCACGAGCCGAATCCCGAGGAGGACGCCAAGCGCGAGATCCAGGAAGCGATGTTTTCCCGCGACGAATTGCAGGATATTCCCATCGATTTACACATGCAATTCTTCAGGCTGAGCGATGAGGCGGCAAAAATCGCCGTGCTCGCGCGCGTGAACATCCGCAACCTGCGCTTCCGAAAAGCGGACGGGCGCAACAACGACAATTTGCTGATCGTTTCCGGCGTGTTCGACCGCAACGGGAATTACATTACGGGCATGCAGAAGACGCTGGAGTTGCGTCTGCTCGATTCGACGCTCGAAAAACTGCTCAATTCGGGCATTACCGTCAGAACTAACTTAGACGTGGCGCCGGGAAGTTATGTCGTCCGGCTGGTAGTTCGCGATTCCGAAGGCCAGACCATGGCGGCGCGCAACGGCGTCGTCGAGATTCCCTGAAATAGGAGACAGGTGGAGGAGGCAAGATGAACGTTTCACGCACCAAATGTTTGGTAGTTCTTTTCGGCATGGCCGCCGCATTTCCGGCGGCGCGCGCTCAAGCCCCGGCTGATTCCGGCGCCGTGATCCGCACCGAAACCAAGCTGGTTCTGGTGGACGCCGTGGTCACGGACAAAAAAGGAAACTACATCCGCGATCTCGAGGCCAAGGACTTCAAGGTTTGGGAAGACAACAAAGAACAGAAAGTCACGAGCTTTTCCTTCGAAGCCGGCGCCGCCGCGCCGAACAATGCCCAGAAACATTATCTGGTGCTGTTCTTTGATAACTCCACCATGGATTTCGGCCACCAGGCGCTGGCCCGCGACGCCGCCACTAAGTTCATCGATTCCAACGGCGGGCCCAATCGCATGATGGCGATCGTCAATTTCGGCGGCTCCCTGCAAATCGCGCAGAACTTCACCGACGATACCCAGCGGCTCAAGAACATCGTGAAAGGCGTCAAGTTCTCCGATATCGGACCGGCGTCGGGCGCCGGGGCCGCGCAGCTCAGTTCGGCCATGGGGGGATTCGGCGCCCGGGACGTGCTCTATGCCCTGCGCGATCTGGCCAAGGGCCTGGCCGCGGTTCCCGGCCGCAAGACCGTGATTCTGATCACAGGCGGGTTTCCCCTCAGTTCCGAGATTATTTCGGAAGCCACGGCCACCATCAGCGCGTGCAATAAGTCAAACGTCGCCATTTATCCCATCGATGTGCGCGGGCTCGTCGCCGGCGGAACGCCCGTTGCGCGGCTGAGTTCACCGGACGCGCTTAGTTCCGGCGCGCACTTCGTTCTCGCGTCGTATGTTCCCGCCGGCATGGCCTTCTTCATGCCCCAGCACGGCGGCGGAGGGAGCAGTGGCGGCGGTGGCGGGAGTTCGGGTGGGGGTGGACATTCGGGCGGCGGGGCGCCTGGCGGCACGTCCGGCGGTGGCACAACCGGCGGAGGCACCTCGGGCGGCGGGCGTGGTGGCCCGGTCTCGGGTCCCGGCACGGGTGGAAACGCCGGCGCCCCCGGCATGAATCCCTACGGAACGAATTCGCCCTGGGCGAATCCAAACACGCAATCACGCATGATCATTCCTAAGCTTCCCGATAGCCCGGTTCCCAACCAGAACATCATGTTCATGCTGGCGGAAGGCACCGGAGGCTTCGTGATTCATGACACCAACGATCTGATTGGCGGCATGGATAAGATCGGCAAGGAACAGGACGAATTTTATCTTCTCGGCTACACGCCGCCCGACTCCCCGGAGGGTAGTTGCCACACGCTGAAGGTGAAGGTGGAGCGCGGCGGAACCGAAGTCCGCTTCCGTACCGGATATTGCAACTCCAAGCCGCAGGATGAATTGGCCGGCAACTCAGACGAAAAAAGCCTGGAAGTGCGCGCCGCCGCGGCCCAGCCCGGCAACGTCAGCGCCTCCGTGCAGGATCCCTATTTCTACACCGCTTCCAACGTGGCGCGCGTGAATGTGGCCATGGAAATCGCCACTGACAAAATCAAGTTCGAGAAGGAAAAAGGAAAATATCACGCCGTCGTCAACATTCTCGGCCTGGCGTATCTTCCGGACGGCTCCGTCGGCGCGCGCTTCAGCGACGCGCTCAAGATCGACTTCGAAGACAAAAAGCAGATGGAGGC
>JASIGB010000732.1:0-5359 GCA_030045355.1 Bryobacteraceae bacterium | reverse complement strand
CGGAACGCAAATCGGCCTTGTTCCCAGCCCCAGCTTCATTGCACAAACCGAAGTGGCCTCTCCGGCTCTCGCTCCCATTCTGCAGGCTTTTCCCGCCGGCACCTCGCCGACGTCAACGCCGGGCGTTTGGAACTATGTCGCCAACGGACGGCAAATCGACAACGAAGACTCGGGAATGATCCGCCTCGACTACCATTTCTCCGACAAGACAACCGCTTTCGTGCGCTTCAACTCTGACGAAGCTTTTGAAACTACGCCGACCGGCAATCTCACCGCGCTCACTCTTTATGACACGAAAGCCAATAGCGGTGTGGCGGAACTGCTGCACGTTTTCAGCCCGTCGCTGGTCAACGAATTCAAGTTTGGAATCAACCAGAACTTTTATCACAGCGGGACTCTTTCGCCGCTGCCTTACACGGTCAGCGTATCCGGCTTCAGTTCCTTCGCAGGCGATACCACTTCAGACAATCCCTCAAAATCCATTAGTTTTATCGACGACTGGACCTGGACAAAGGGGAAGCACACACTGAAATTTGGCCTCGAGATCAAGCCCCTGTTCCTGAATCAGGGCTCGTCTTCGAAAGGCACGCTAAGCTACAGTTCGATCCCGAACTTCATGGACAACGTGATTAATACCGCGTCGTACACCGCGCTGCTTCCGCTGGTTCGCCAGCGCAAGACCGAGTATTTTATGTATGCCGAAGACGAGTGGAGGGTTTCCAATACCTTCACGGTGAATATGGGCGTGCGCTACAACATCTTCAACGCTCTGCACGCGTTGCACGATGACGATGATCCCTTCGACTTTGGCACATGCGGGGGATTCTGCCCGAGGACGTACGCCTACTTCCATCCCCGCTATGACGACATCGATCCCCGCATCGGTCTGGCCTGGTCGCACGGCAATACCGTGTTTCGCGTCGGCGCGGGCATTTATCATACGGACGGCCAATTGGACGACCAGAACCTTCCCATCTCGAACACGGTGGATGCGTACTCGTTCAACGGCACGAAATTCCCCGGCCTTTCCTACCCCCTGACTCCGTTCCTTGCTTATGCCGAGGCAGGCGGATTGGGTGTTGTCTCGCCGCGCGATCTGGATCGCAACCGCAAAGACGATTATGTTTCCGCTTGGACCGCTTCCATTGAACGGAAGCTGCCGTTCAATTTCCTCGGAACCGTCACCTATCTGGGCAATAAGGGTACCGATGTTCTCACCACCACCTACACCAACCTTGCGGTGCCCCCCACAAACGTGGTGCCCTATCCGGCTTTCGGCGCGGTCTCCTGGCGCGGCGACGTGGGCAACAGCACTTTCGAGGCGTTGCAGACCAACCTTAGGCGCAGCTTTACGAACGGCTTTCTGCTAACGGCAAACTTCATGTGGTCGCACTCCATCAACGACGACAGCATCGGCGGAGGCGAGTCCGACACACCGCAGGACTCCTTTTGCCGCTCCTGCGATAAGGCGAGTAGCGACGATGACGTCCGCCTGCTCTTTAATCTGTCGGCCGTTTACCTGCTGCCGTTCAAGAACCGCCTCTGGGGCAATTGGGAACTGAGCGCGATCGGGACAGCTCAGACGGGCCTTCCCGTGAATATTACTGTCGACCGGCCAAACTCGGCCGTCCCCGGACTCTTTACGATCAGCGGCGAAGAGCGGCCGGACTATGTCTATGGTGTGCCTTTGGCACCTGCTGGCGGTTCCATTCCGAGCGATTGGATCAATCGCGCTGCCTTTGCCGTTCCGGCCAATCAGACCTTCGGCAACCTCGGCCGCAATGCGTTTCGGGCTCCTGGCATTTCGCAACTGGACATGGGACTCTCGAAGTTCGTCAACATCACGGAGCGGCTGAACGTCCGTTTACGCGCCGACCTGTTCAATGCCTTCAATCGCGCCCAGTTCGGTGCACCCAACGCCGACATCTCAGACGCGAACTTCGGCACGATCACGTCCACCATCAGCAGCTATGCTACCGGCCGCGGCACACCCCGCGAACTGCAGCTCTCGGCGAAGATCGTATTTTGACGCAGATAAGGGGATCGAGGCATTCATTTAAAATTCACGCGAACGTTATCGGATATTGCAGTGTCTCGTAACTTGTAACTGCTATAACCCAAGTAGAAACACCAACTCACGCTCCTTAACGGCGCGCTTACTCCAAGAGGAAAGGAGTCACACCGTCGCGCGAGAAAAATTCCAAGGAGGATAACGACACCGTGATGCCAAATTCATCTCAAAACATCCCTCGGATCACGCGCATGCTGCTCGTCGGGATGGCGGCTGCGGGGTTGAGCATTCCGGGGTTCGCGCAGTCCAACCCGTTCCCGACGTACGTGGTAGGCGCGAACGCGAACGGGTCCCAGGGCCCGAACTACCCGTTGACTACGCCCTACCCGTGGGTCGCCAGTGATGGTGCGTTCATCACACCCGCTGGCACTCAGGTCTACCTCGGCATCAAGACCCGCGCAAAGGCCGTCGCGCTGAACCCGAATACCAGCACGCACACCGCCGCCGTTCTTCAAATGGGCGCCCCGCAGGCCGTTACAATTTTCAATACGCAGACCGGCGCCGTCCTGCAGACCTACAGCACGATCAAAGGTACCGATTCTGACGGCAGCCACAACGGCATCGCCTACACGCCGGATGGGCTGCAGCTGCTGTTCAGCCAGGACGGCAATTTCGGCCCCACCAGCTATGTTGCTGTCGCCAACGTGAATCCGACGACAGGCTTACTGACAGACGGCACCCAGGTCAGCGTTCCGCTCGACGTCACCGCCACAGGCCTTTTGACCAATGTCACCTGCTTCCCCGGGAACAGCCCCCCAGGCACTTCGGGCAGCTTTGCGATTCCGTGCGGCTACCCGGTCTCGATTTTCTCGGATGACACGTTCACTTCCTATCCCCTTGGCATCGCGATCTCGCCCGATGGCAAGACTGCTTACGCTGTGCTGGACAACAACGATACGCTGACCAAAATCGACCTGACCCAGGCGACGCCGAAGCAGGGCGCGGAGGTTCGCGTCGGCAACGTCCCGCACAGCGTTGTAATCTCGCCCGATGGCACCACCGCCTATGTCTCCGACGAGGCCGGCCGGATTCCTACTGCAGACGACTTCCAGGGGTACTCCAACGGTACCCCGGTCGTCGCCACTTGGCCGACCGGCGCCACGGCCACGGGCACGGTTTCCGTGATCAACCTGTCGACGTTTACCGTCACCGGCAGCATCTCGGTCGGTCTGCACCCGACCGGCATGGCATTCTGGGGCACGAACCTGCTGGTGGCCAATACCTATGACGACACCATCTCAGTCATCGACACCGCCACCTACCAGGTTGTGGCGACGATTAACGTCGGGCTGCCGATCAGTGTGCCTGGGTCATCGGAGCCCGCTTATGGCGCGGGACCGAACTCCATCGCAGTCGATCAGGTGAACAACATCGCCTACGTCGCGCTTTACAATGCCAATGCGATCGCGGTCATCGACCTTCCATCCAGCCCATTTGGCATTTGCCCCCAGTGTTCGACAGCTTCCGTCGCTGGCATGATCCCCGTGGGGTACGCGCCGAGTTCGGTTTTGCTGGATACGGCGGACAATGAGCTGATCGTCGCCAACGACAAAGGCATCGGCACCACAGGCTTCGGTGTGTCTCCCCCTCCGACGAATACGGCCGAAAACTCCTACGGCAAAGAGGAGGGTGTGGTCAACTTCAACACCCATCAGGACCTAGGCACCGTCAGTATCGTGCCCGTGCCGAATAGCCTGAACCTGTTCGCGATGACCCAGACTGTCTTCGAGAACAACCACTGGGATCTGACAGAAAACATCGAGTCGGCCGGAGGGGGCACCCCGCAGGCCGCACCAGTGGCGATCCCGAGGGTGATCGGTGAACCATCGAAGATCCAGCACGTCTTCGTGATCATCCGTGAAAACCGCACCTACGATCAGATCCTGGGGGACGTGGCCGAGGGCAACGGCGAATCCTCCCTGGCAGTCTTCGGCGACAACTCGACCTTCTCCCCATACCCTGTCGTGACGCCTAACGCGCACGCAATGGTGCAGCGGTTCCCGCTTCTGGACAACTTCTACAACGCTTCCCGCCAGTCGGCTGACGGACACAACTGGATCACGCAGGCCATGGCGCCCTACTCCGACGACGTCCAGTCGCCGGACTGGCTCCGCGACTATCCCTCTAACGGCGGCGATGCAATTGCCTATCAGAAGAAGGGCCACCTGTGGGACGTGGCGGCCGCGGCCGGCGTCACCGTGAAGAACTACGGTGAGTACGTCGAAAGCAACACGTTCACCGTACCCGGTTGCACTCCGAATAATATGACCCAGCCTAATTCTTATAATGGCGCCGGTTCAACACCCGTAGCATTACCGTTTATTGTTTCTGACAGCTGCGAGCCGACCTGGACCCAGTTCTACAACGACACGCTGGAATTCGAGTCTGGCAAAGAGACGCAGCTCCAGTATTACAACGTTATCGGCTCGGTCACCCCGCTGCCGAACCTGTACAACGTCACGGTGCAAAACTACCCGCAATTCGATCTGGGCATACCTGATCAGTACCGTGTCGATGTCTGGCAGCAGGACTTCGCCAATGACGTGGCAAACGGTACGGTGCCCCAGCTGGAATTCTTGTGGATCATGAGTGACCACACCACCGGGCCACCGAACGCGGCGGCCGAAGTGGCCGATAACGACCTCGCGGTTGGGCGCGTCGTCGACATCATCAGCCACAGCAACATCTGGTCCAGTTCGGCGATCTTCATCGAGGAAGACGACGCGCAGTACGGCGTCGACCACGTCGACGGTCACCGCAGCCCTGGCTATGTCATCAGCCCCTTCGTCAAACAGAAGGTGAACTCCGATGGCACCGGGGCCGGGGTAAGCGTGGACAGTACCTTCTACAGGCAGGTCAACATGACCCGCACGATCGAGCAGATCCTCGGTCTCACGCCCATGAACCAGTTCGACCTGGTGGCCTCGCCGATGAGCACTGTCTTCATCAACGACCCGCCCACGGAAAACTTCCTGCCGTGGACGCATGTGGCGAATCAGGTCCCGCTCTGTTACGGCGTGACGGGATATACGGCCCCGTCGGATATTCCCCCAAGCCTCAACACCTGCAGCTCCGCAGCCCCGGCCCTGAGGGAGAAGGAGTCCCGTAATGTCAGAGCTCTGCGGGCTGGTTGGCTCAAAATGAAGGCGGACGTCTTCGCCGCCAAATATCACACTCCCGACTCCCTGGACCCGGACACCGTCAGCTACTTCGATTGGTACGAGGCCACCGGGTTTAAGGTCCCCTTCCCCGGCGAGAAGAAGGTTCGCCCCGCAAGCGACTTCAAAC
>JASIGB010000731.1:0-2746 GCA_030045355.1 Bryobacteraceae bacterium | reverse complement strand
CGATGGTTACCGCGCGCAGCGGGGCCGTGCCGAACGAGGCTAGCGCCCGCAGGTTCGATACCGCGACGATGCGTTTGCCCGTGGCCTCGGCCAAGCCTTTGGCGGCCGCGAGCCCCACGCGCACGCCGGTGAAGGAACCCGGCCCCGAAGCCGCGGCGAAGCACTCCATTTGCTGCACCGTGGTCCCGTTCCTGGCGAGCAGCCGTTCGATATGGCCGAACAGCACGTGTCCGAATCCTTCCGGCTCATGCAGCGCGAATTCCTCGACTACCACCTTGGCTTCGGTCAGGGCGATGCTGCCGAACTCCGATGTCGTATCAATGGAAAGAATCACTGATTCAGTTGATAGACGTGGTCCACTTGATAGGCCTTGCCGAACGCGTTCAAAGCCAGCAAGTGCACGCTCAAAACCGCGGGATAATTCACCGCGATGGACGAGGGAACCACAAAAGTTCCCGACTGCCCGGTCCCCAGCACGCGGAAGCCCCTGCCATCGGCCACCACTTCGCCGGTCCACAGAAACAGCATGTCGCGTGTCGCGTGGCTTTGGCGCGTGAGTTTCACCGAAAAATACGCGCCTTTTCCCGCCTGCAGGCTGTTGCCCGCGGGCGAGTCGATCTCGTAGGGAATCTTCTTGGGGTCGGTTTCAATCACCTGCTCGGGCACGGGCCGCGAATCGAATTTGTACGACTTCAGCATGGATTCCTTGTGGCCTTCGCGCGCGATGTCGAGCACCCAAGGATGACCTGCGTCCGGCGGCCCACCGGTGAAATGCTGGCCCTTGTATTTTTTCGCGTCGATCGTTTCGCCGGTCCGCGGGTTCAGCCACTGAACGTCGTAGCCGTGATCTTCCAGTGTCACTTCCACGGGCGCCCCCGGATGGTCGATGTACTCAATATATTCCACGTCCTCCAGCGCCACGGCCCGCGCGCCGTCGACATCGAAGTACGGCTCCATCTCCCAATGACGGGTGGTCGCCATGAAATCGAACCAGTTTTTCGCCGCGCCCGCGTCGCCGCCGCGAAACTCGGGATATTCGCCATCCATCGTCGTGTTCCACAAATGCTCGGCGTCGGTGACGCCGACGAAAGGAACCTGATAAAACTGATGCTCGATCGATCCGACGGCGTCGTCTGGGGAGCCTTCGATCACGTAATCCATCCAGCCATCGGCGAGCAAAGGCGCGGACGTGAATTTCGCGTTCGAAGAGCGCGGGTGCTGGTAGGGGTCCAGCTTCTTCAGATCCAGGCCTAGCTCCTTCAGCAGGGCCCGGCCATCGGCATAATCTTCGAAAGTCAGGAAGCCCTGCCACGTAATGTTGAACGCCGCGTAACGCGCCACGGCATAACGCAGGAAGCGCTCACGTGCCTCGGCATCGGGAAACAGCGCGGTGATGCAATCGGGATTGGAAGCGAGCAGCAGGTCGGTGGTGATGCCGCGCTTGTGAATCTCCGCGATGCGCCGGTCCAGTTCGTCGAAATACGCCGGATTGGGCCGGTCGGGCCCCGCGAACACCTTCGCGCGGTCCGCCGCGTCGCCCAGAATGGAGCCACGAAAATGCGTGAACTTGTTTTGGGCCGCTATGTCGAGCTGCTGCTCGAATTCGGCGCTGCTAGAGAACGCGAACCGGTCCGCGATGTAGCCCATCCATAAATGCGGCTGCTTGTTGTCCGTCGCCCAATGATGCACGTTCGCGACGTTGACGAATCCGGGAGCATCGGACGCGGCCGCGTTGAAGGTGCCTTCTTTGCCGTCGAACGCCGAGACGTTACTCGTGGCGCGAAACGTCCATGCGCCGGCCTCGGTGGGCGTAAATCGAACCACCATGATGTTGCGCGTTCCATCCCAATAGCCCGGCATCAGATAAGTCTTGAAGTGCGGCGAACGAAACTCCACCTGTAGCGTGATCGACACGTAGGGATTGACGTATTCCTGGCCGGCCGCGCCCACATCGAACGTCATCTCACACGGCGAGTACGCAGCCGTTCCCTCGCACGGCGCCTGGGCGCCGGCGGATGCGGCGAAGAGCGATCCGAGCAGAAAGAACAGGAGCGGCGGGCGCGCCATTGAACTCCAGCGTATCGCAATGTGCACCAAATCGACGCCATTTCGCATCCAACAATCTTAAGGGGGCGCCATGGCGACTGCGCATCGTGTGCTGATTCTAGGCGGCGGTTTTGGCGGATTGTACGCCGCTAAGGCCTTGAAGAAAGCGCCGGTCGAGGTTACGTTACTGGACCTCCGGAACTTCCATTTGTTTCAGCCGTTGCTCTATCAGGTGGCCACGGGGTCGCTGTCGCCCGGAGAAATTGCTTCGCCGCTGCGCGCGGTATTGAGCCGGCAGAAAAACACTCGCGTGCTGCTGGGCGCGGCGGTGGATCTGGTTTCCAACGCTCGCCGCGTGCTGCTGGACGATGGACAGAGCGCCGATTATGATTCGCTCATTGTGGCCACTGGTTCCACGGATTCGTATTATGGCCACGACGATTGGCGCCGCTACGCCGTCAGTTTAAAGTCGCTCGAAGAAGCCCTCGCTATCCGGCACAAGATCCTGTATGCATTCGAAGCCGCCGAGCGCGAGCCCGATCCCGACAAACAGCGCGAGTGGCTGACGTTTGTGATCGTGGGCGGCGGGCCCACGGGCGTGGAACTCGCCGGGGCATTGGCGGAGATCGCGCACGACACGCTGCGGCATGATTTCCGCTCGATTCGCCCGGAAAGCGCGCGCATCCTGCTGTTCGAAGGC
>JASIGB010000730.1:0-3621 GCA_030045355.1 Bryobacteraceae bacterium | reverse complement strand
AGCGCAGCCGCATCGGCGATACTGTTAGCCGTCGTATTGTTGGCCGCCTGCACGAGGGACAGGCCATTATCGGATGTGAGCAGCGTAGTCAGCGCGTTCAAGCGAGCCTGCGAGGGCACGGAACCGTTGAAGCCTTTGAGCGTCAGCGATTCTCCGGGCGCGATGGCCACCGGCTGCGTGGTCACTCCTTGTCCTTCGAGTGCGTTGCCGGCCACCGAAAGGAACGCCGGGAAGTTTCCCGAATTGATTTTCTGCGAGGCCAGATAATCGGCCGCGCGGCCGGCCCATCCGGTGGGGCTGCTGCCCTGCGCGACGGAGGTCTGCCATTGCAACTGCTGGTCGGCATGCGAAAACAGATTCAGCGGAATCGGAGCCTGAGCGGCCTGATATTGTGCCTGTGTCAGCGGTTGGACCAGCGATCCTGTATTCGCCACCACCGCCAGCTCCTTGCTCGAGAACATGCTGGCAACTTCCACGAGCTTGCCATGAAACGCAAACGGGGCGTTCGAAACGCTGTAGACGGTGGGCGTCAGCTCGCTCGCTGAGAGCGCGAGGCTGCCGCGGATCGACGTGTAAGCTTGAAAGCTGGCGTCATCCAGCGGGATCACGGTGTTGTTCGAATCGTTACCGCCGAACAGGAATACGCAGACGAGCGCGCGATAGTTGGCGCTACTCTGCGCCATGGCCGGAAGCAGACCGAAAGGGCGCAGCGCCAGCGTTCCCACGGTAGCCGCGCTTGCCCGAATGAAACCTCGCCGTGACAGCATTTCCAGTTCTCCTAATGAATGACTTGATACTCGTTCGACGTCAAGACCGTGTACAGCGCGACTTGCGCTTTCGCCGTGGGCGTGGACGCGGCATCGATGGCCGCGGTGGCCGCTTGTTGGAGAGCGGTGAACATCGCGCCGTGCAGAAAGATCGAGCCGATGTAGTTGAGCAGCGAGCTCGCGTTGCCCGCCTGCTGGACAAAGGGCGTGAGATCCACCGTGGTTCCCTTGTCAAGTGTGCCGTACAGGATTGCGGATACGATGTCGTCGCGATTAGCCGCGGTCTGGGTCGTGTAGATCTGAAATTCCGGTCCTAGGAATCCGCCGGGAATGCGGTAGAGCGGAGAAAAATAGCTGAACACGCTCGGCGCGTTGAACAGATCCTCGCTCAACAAAGATGTGTCGTAATAAATCGCGCTATTCGCTGTCAACGTCGCGTTCAGCCCGCGCAGCAAATTGGGCAGGAAGAGAACCGGCTCCCGCAGATGGCCGAATGTGGAACTCGCCCAGGCAGGAGCGTCGTCGCCGGCGCGCGCCTCCGGATCGGTGAGGATCGCGGTAATTACTGCCTGAAGATTGCCGATGGTGCCCGTCCCATCGTTCTCGAACACGCTGGCCACTCGCGCGACGTATTGCGGGCTGGGATTGCTGGTCACCAGGTGCTGGATCAACTGCATGGCAACGAACGGTGCCATGGACGGCTGCGCCATCAGGGCATCGAGCAGCGAATCCAGATCCTGTTCCGCGGTCTGGCCGGCGGGGATGGTGACGCCGCCAAAGATGGCCTTCGCCGTGGTGTCGTGCTCAGCTTCCACTGCGTACATCTGGCCGAAGAAATATTGGGGATTATTGATCTTCGCGGTCACACCGGGCGCGGTGGGATAGGTCCAACCCGTGAGCACCTTGGCCATGTTAGTCACCACCGCCTGATCGTACGTCGGAACCGGCTTGCCGTTTTGGTCGAGCACCGGCGTGCCGTTCGGATTCAATTCCGTCAGCCCCAGCGTGAATAACTGCATCAGCTCGCGGGCGTAATTCTCGTTCGCCGACGTGTCTTTCGCCGGATTGGCCTTGTTGTTGTTCGCCATGTTCAGGTAGCGGCCCATGGCGGGACTCAGGGTGAGGTCGTGAATCAGAGTGCGGTAGTTTCCAAAAGCGTCGTCGCGGAAAATTCTCCAATACGGCGGAAACGCGTAGGCAATGGGAAGGCCGGTGAACGAGACCACCCAAATCTGGCTGAGCGCGAACGCCACGCGCTGCCGCAGTTGATCCTGTCCGGTGACCGTGTTCTCAAAAAACGCGGCTTGCACGGGATGGATGTCGCGGTTGGGCTGGCCGGAAGAGGCATCGATCGGCTGATCGGGAATATTGGATGTGTTCAGCGCGAATTGGGCGGCCAGCCAACTGTTGATCCTCATCTGTTGGAGCTGCGCGATGGATGCCGGCGTGGGGCCCCAGGTCGCCTGATCGAGGAAACGCGCGGCCGCACTCGCTGTCATCTGTGTCGTGCCTTGCGCGCAGATGGGGACCGTTGCGCATGCGGCCAGCAGACAAGCCCTCCACGAGATTCGCATCCGGTTACCTCCGTTCGACTCTATCTCCTACCAACACACGTATCGCTCGGAAGTGTCGCAAATTTTGCTGCGGTGTTTCGCTTAGTGGTGGCCTACGATCAACGCCGGATCACCCGGAAGCGGAACGAATAGCCGAAGCCGACAAAGTGGTCCACGGCGGCGCGAGAGAGTCCCACGCCCACGTGCATGTCGAGCTGCTGATTCGGCGTGGGACGAAACGCGGCGCCGATGTGCAGCAGGTGGCTGGGGCCTCCCCGCTCCGGAAAATCGCCTGCGTATTCGACGAACGCGTCGGCCGTTTTGGTCAACTGGCGATCGATCAGGAACGTGGTCTCGCCGGTCACGTTTCGCCGGCCATCTTGCGCCAATCCATAAACGGAAAACATGCCTGCCGCGGTCCAGTTGGAAGACAGCGCCCGCGACCAGGGAAGCTGCACGGAAGGATCGTAGCGGCCGCTCGAAATTCCCCGCGCGCCGGTGGGCATGCTGAGTGACAGGATCAGGGAAACGTCGAAGCCCGCGACCGGTCCCAACTGCTGCTTCATTCCCGCGCCCAAGTCCCCGAAACCAGAGGGCGCGCTGGATTGAAAGGAAGCGTAATAGTCGGGTACGAAGAGGCGCAATTCGGTTTTCGAGAGCAAGCCGAAGCGCACTTCGGTCTCCGGACCATCCAAGGTTTCGTCCCCCTGGCTCACACTGTAGAGAAACCCATTTTCAAATTGCAGAGTGCCGGCGGGAACCACGACGCTCGACTCGGTCACGGCGGGCCGGTCCGTTGAGATCGGCGAATCATCAGCGCGCGCCGCTGCCGCGAAAATCATCAACATTGCGACCGCGAGCAATCGGGCCATTAGTGCCGTAGAAATTCGACGATCGGACCCAGCGCTAGCGCCGGAAAGAAACACAAAGCACCCACCAGAAGGACCGTTCCGAAAACCAGCGCTCCGAAGGTCGGAGTGTCGCTCGGCAGTGTTCCGGCGGTGTCCGGCAGGCGCCGTTGGAGCGCGAATCGGCCCGCGAGTGCCAGCGCCAAAGCCGCCAATCCGAATCGTCCAACCAGCATGGCGATCACAGTGGTTAGGTTGTAAAACACGCTGTTGGCGTTCAGCCCGGCCATGGCCTGTCCGTTGTTGGCCATGCACGAAGCAAAGGCGAACAGGATTTCGGTGAATCCGTGCGGCCCGGTGTTGGTGGTCAATCCAGCGCGACCGGCCTCGGTGATCACGGCGATGCCCGTCAGCATCAGTACGACCATCGGCGTGAGCAGCGCGTACAGAGCG
>JASIGB010000729.1:0-3116 GCA_030045355.1 Bryobacteraceae bacterium | reverse complement strand
GCGCAAGTGGACGTTGGCCAGCAGCGCTTTATTTTGCGGCGAGCGCTCGCTGAAGAAATCCAGTATCTCCTGGCCGTGCTCGCGCATATCCTGCTGTTGGACGGCATTCCGAATGAGGATCGTGCCGGGCGGGAATCCCGGTTCGCCGGCCGCATGTTCGGGATGGAAGTGCGTAGTGGTGAGATAGAGCCTGGAATTGTGCGAGAGTTTGGCGACCTCGGCGGCGACGGCGGCTCCATTGCGCGGGCCGAGCCCGGTGTCCACTACTAACGTCGCGTCGCTACCGATGACGATTCCGATGTTGGGGAATCCGATGATGGTCCAAACATGATCGGATACTTTTGTCGCGCTCTGCCCGACCGCAGTCCGTCCCTGCGCGGAAGCGCTAGCAGGGATGAACGCGGCAAGAGCGGAAAGCGCGAGAATCGCGGCGAGCTTATGCATGCGATCATTATCCGCTAACGCCATCCACCGGCGATGGCGCCCACGATGAAAAACGGCTCCGCGCCGGACGCCACGCGCTCAGGCAGCGGCACGTCGGGCGATTGGTGCGACAAATCCTCTTCGCAGGCGAAGAAGCGAATGAACGGCCGGCGATGCTTGGTAACGTGATCGCGAATCGCGCCTTCGAGCATTGGGTAGCGTGCCTCCAACGCATCGAGGAGGGAGCGCTGCGTCACGGGCCCGCTCACTTCCAGACTCACGTCGCCGGGAACTCGGGCGAGCGTGCGAAGGTGCGCGGGCAGGACGACTACGATCATTGCAGCGTTTGTACTTCCACCGAGAGCACCGCCGGGAGGTCGCGCACGATGGGCGCCCAATGATTTCCGGCATCGGGGGATGCGTAGACCTGCCCGCCCGTGGTTCCGAAATACACGCCGCAGTCATCGAGCGAATCCACCGCCATGGCGTCACGCAGCACGTTAACGTAGCAATCCCGCTGCGGAAGCCCGTTGGTCAGCGCCTCCCACTCGTTGCCGCCGCTCCGGCTGCGATAGACGCACAACTTGCCTTCGAGCGGATAATGCTCGGAGTCGCTCTTGATGGGCACGACATAGATCGTTTCTGGTTGATGCGCGTGAACGTCGATCACGAAGCCGAAATCGGTTGGCAGATTGCCGCTCACTTCCTGCCACGAATCGCCGGCGTTATCGCTGCGCATGACGTCCCAGTGCTTCTGCATGAACAGCACGCCCGGCCGCGACGGGTGCATCGCGACGTGGTGCACACAGTGGCCCACTTCGGCCGTAGGGTCGGGAATATAACTCGAACGCAAACCCTGATTGATGGGCCGCCAGCTTGCTCCGCCATCATCGGTGCGGAAAGCACCCGCGGCTGAAATCGCGATGTACATGCGCTGCGCGTTGCTGGGATCAAGAATGATGGTGTGCAGGCACATGCCGCCCGCTCCCGGCTGCCAGTGCGGTCCCGAGCCGTGGCCGCGCAGTCCCGAAAGCTCGTGCCAATTCTGGCCGGCGTCGGTGCTGCGAAATAACGCCGCGTCCTCCACGCCCGCGTAGACCGTATCGGGATGGGTGAGCGATGGCTCCAGGTGCCAGACACGCTTGAACTCCCAAGGGTGCGGAGTGCCGTCATACCACTGGTGCGTGCCGGGTACGCCGTCGTAGACGAATTTATTGCCCACTGGCGTCCAGCTTTTGCCCCCGTCGTCGGAACGCTGGATCTGCTGCCCGTGCCAGCCGGTGGATTGCGAACAATAGAGCCGGTTCGGATCCGCCGGCGATCCTTTGAGGTGATAAATCTCCCAACCTCCGAAATGCGGCCCGCTCACATCCCAATGCTCCCGCTTGCCGTCCGACGTCAACACGAACGCGCCTTTGCGCGTGCCCACCAGCACTCGTACCTGACTCATCCCCGTTTCCTCGCTTTCTTTGATTTTTCTTCTTCGAATTTCGGAAGCAGCGGAGTGGGATCGCGCGCTTCCCAACGCCGTCGCGCTTCGGCCAGCACCCACTCGCGATTGCGTTCCATTCGATCGATGACGGCGCAGGGCGCGGCGGTTTTTTCGTGGCGCGCGCCCCAAATCAGCAGCTCCAGCAGCACCGGCGCGAGATCAATGCCGCGCTTGGTAAGCCGGTAATTCACGCGGCGGGCGTCCGTTTGCGAGGCTTCCGAAACAATGATGTCCGCCGTTTCCAGCATGTGCAATCGGTCCGCGAGAATATTCGACGCGATGCCTTCCCCTGAGTGCTGGAACTCCTTGAACGTGCGGTGCCCGCGCACCATAAGATCGCGGACGATCAGCAAGGACCACCGGTCTCCCAGCAGATCGAGCGACATGCTCACCGGGCAGCCGGAGCGCCGTTTGAGCGCGGGTTTCGGCGTGGACTTCCCCGCCACGTCTCACAGGCTAGCCGATTCACTTGTACTTTGCAAGCGTTTTAATTTAGGGGGCGTTCGCGAGGCCCTCGGGCGGCGAGTTCGGCAGCTTCGCGCACCCATTGCTTATCGGATTGGCGAAGGCGTTCCACGTCCGCCCGAATTCTGGGATCGCCGATCAATTGCTGGAACAATCCAGCGTACTTGCTCTCTTTGGGATCCGGGAGAAGCCTGCGCTCGGGCTCCGCCAGGTGCCTCCCGCCAAGAAACATCAATGCGGATAGGACGTCCGCCCGGTCGCTCGATTCCAGCAGCTTCAACCATTCGTCGACACCGTTCGCCTCCGGGATCCCTCCGATCTCGAAATTGGGGTAAACGTACTCGTTTTGAACCGCTCTGCCATTATCGTCCTCCATGCGGACGAATCGAAGTGAATCGTGGCTTAGCGCGAAGTACTCCCTCGCGATATTTCGCCCATTGATCAGGCGCTGGATGTGAATCACAATTAAATCGCCATCGAAACCGGCGGAAGATTCTAGCGATGCGCTGGAGAGGTTCATGCGCCAGCCGGTTTGGAAGGACCAACTCTTGACTCTCGCACCTGTGGCGTCGAAAAGCTTAATGCACGCTGAAGAGCCGCCCGGAATCCCGCTCTCGCGCTCGCCCAGGAGCACGATATACCGAGCCTCGGCACCGTTTTGCACGCGCCACACGCGCCAAGGAATGGGAGGCGCGAAATAGCCCTTTGGTACTTCCCCGACGATTTCCTCCAGCCG
>JASIGB010000728.1:0-4666 GCA_030045355.1 Bryobacteraceae bacterium | reverse complement strand
CCCGAGCCGAGCATGATCACCGTGCAGCCCTGGGACGTCTCGCAGATCGGGGCCATCGAGAAAGCCATTCGCACCGCGGATCTGGGGCTGAATCCATCGAACGACGGCAAGCTGATCCGGGTGCCGATCCCGGCGCTGACCGAGGAGCGGCGCAAGGACCTGGTGAAGAAGGTGCATCACATCGCCGAGGACCATCGCGTGGCGCTGCGCAATGTCCGCAGGGATAGCAACGAGCACCTGAAGAAGCTGCTCAAGGACAAGCTGATCAGCGAGGACGAAGAGCGGCGGGCGCTGGATGAGACGCAGAAGCTCACCGATAGCTATATCGCGAAGCTGGACGCGGCGGTGAAGGGGAAAGAGAAAGAAGTCCTGGAGATAAAGTAGGCGTTCGTGAGCCCCGCACTGGGATCAGGGACTTGGGGCCGGGGATTGGGGCTCATGAATCCGGATGCCTGCGGTGCGATTGGGCGGGTATTCGAGGAGCAGCGTGCCGGCGGGATCGGTGGGAATTTCGCGCATCTCTTCGTCGTCCGCCTCCACCAGATATTTGGCGCCGGGCTTGAGGCCGACGGCGGCCACCGTGCTTTCTCTTATTCCGGCTTCCATCGAAAATTTGAACGGCGCCTGTGCGCGAATGATGGTGGCATCGCCCAGGCGGACGGGCGTGTTCGCGCCGAGTGCGGCGACACGGCCATCGTGAAACAGCTCGGCGTCACCGGCGTATAGTCCGAACCAGCCGGCGTCTTCGTCCCAACCGGAGCGGACAAACAGAGCGCCGGAATCGGGATCGTGGAATATGAGCGGAATCTGGTCGTAGCTCAGGCCGGGCTGGTAAGGATTGGCCCACAGGAATTCGTAGGGCGCCCCGAAGGCGGTGAACATGGAGAAGCGGTCCAGCATTAGCCAGCCCTGCAGATACTGGTTGGGCAGATTGTTGTGGTCGAAGGCTACCATGGCGAGCCCGGCGGCGCGGGCAAGGGCGGCGCGGTTGAGATCGGGCTGGCCGCTGCCGGGGTACATGGGGATGCGAAAGTCGTTTTCGGGAGCCCGGTAGGGCGCGGGGTAATTGGCGGCGATCAACAGCACCGGCAGGCGCTGGAAGTATTGGGGCGCGGTTTCGCGCAAGTCGATTTTGAGATTGTCGCGGACGGCGTGCAGGATTTCGAGCAGCGCGTAGAAATCGGCGAGCGGCGGCGCGGCCCGGCCGGCGGAAAGCGCGGGAGCGAACTGAGCGGTCCACCAGGTTTTCGCGAGATCGCGCAGCGGGGCTTCCTCGGCGTGGGCGGAATCGTCGGCGGTGGCGATCCAGGCTAAGGCGCGATCACGGCGGGCGGCGATTGAGCCAGCGCTAGTCTCGGGGAGAGGCTGCGAGAGAAGGCGGCGGATTTTGGCCGCCAGGGCGGAGGATTGGGGCGGGGTCAGGATAGGCTGGCACCAATCGTAGACCAGGGCGAGCTGGCGCAGATCGGCGGCCGAGGGCTTGAGCGCCCAGTCCACGGCGCGCTTCCCCGCCCCGGCGTCGCCCGAGACGGCATAGTCGAGCGCCAGGGCGAATCCGGGCTCGGGGAGGGCCGGGCCGCCCTCGATCATGGCGCTGACCAGCGCATGGAATTGATGCCAGCGGGGGGAATCGCGCTCGCGTTCGCGTTGGAGCAACCGCAAGCGCTGGGCGGTGAGGATGAGCCGCGGATGCTCGGTGTAAACGCGAAACTCGTCCTCTTGCGCCCTTAGGCCCGGGTGCGCGAGGGCCGCGCAAACCACCACGACAAAGCCTGTCCGCCAGATGCTAATGGCCAAATGCCAATTGTGTCACAGCGACACACCGCCAGCAGCCGCGCGCCCCAGAATCAGGCGGAAGGTTGTTGAAAAAATGGAAGAAACGCCTGGCGCGCGGCGTGCAGAAAGAGGGCCGAATTGATGAAGTGACCTTTGAAACCTGCCCTCTGCTTGCAACGAGCGGGACGGGGTCATGAGCGGGCTGGTGAACGGCGTGCTTGCGGGAACCGGTGCTTCTTACAGATTTGCAACCGCTTTGACTACTGGAACGGTGAGTTGCAACAGAGGGATTTTTTTGAGGCCGCTTGTCAAGAAACGAAACCGAACCAACCGCAGCTTGGAATGGTTTCGGCGGCGTTTGGCATTCTTGAGCGGGGATAGAAGGACGCGGGCCCCGTTCGGAGAAGGAACTGAAAGATAGTATCCGGTCAGACGTGCCGGCGCTAGATCCCTGACCGCACCGGAACCGGCGGCTTCCATGAGTCCTCACCAGCCGGCTCCCGGTGCGGGTTTTTACCAAACATTTACAAGTCTAATGGAATGGGCTTAGCGTTACAAGGTCGTGAGGACCTTATGGCCCTCCCTTCGGTTGCGGCTCGCGCGGCACCAGGATCACGTCGGCGCCAATTCCGCGGATCTCATCGATTACTTTCGCCACCTGGGCCCATTCCAGATCGGGGTCGGCCTCGACATAGACCGGCCAATCGGGCGGGCGGTGGCTTAGTTCCTGCTTGAGTCGCGTACTAAGGTTCTCCCGCGACGTGAGCTCCGAGCCGATGTAAACCTGCGAATTCTTAGCGACCCGCACCAGCACCGGCTGAATCCCGGGCGGACTGGGAACATGGACGCCCGGCCGAACAATGCGAAGCGGTAATCCAACCGGCACGCTCCAATCTTGTGCCAGAGCCATCACTAAGCTGCACAGCATCAGGAGGGGGAGCAGACACTGCGTGAAAACGCCGGAGAATGGCCGCATGGACGCTGAGACAGGCCGGCGAAGTCGCAGCGGGCCGGTGCTGAAAGCCAGCCGGAGCAGTCCGGGCGCCGAGTTGCCGGGCTGGTTGAGTGGATACGTTTTCCAGAGCGCAAAAAGCTTGCGCTGGCGCCAGCCGATCACCGCGAGAACGATCATCGAAATACCCACGGGGCCGCCGAACACAAGCGCTACGAGGGACAGCGCGCCAACCCAGAGAGACGGGTCGCTCGCGGCCTTCCCGCCGGATTCGTAGACCACGAGGCGCGGCTCGTAGAAATTCAGGCGGCTTTGGTCCTCAAGCACATCCATGTTTAAGACATAGTGTCCCTTGCCACACTGGAAGGTTCCGATCGACCGGCACACCCACAAGTCCCCGGGGGCCGGCTTACCAGTTCCGGCCGCAAATTGCTTGCCATGGCTAGAGACCGACCAGCGTACCCCGGCAAAGCTGGTGCTGTCGCAGGCCATGGAATCGTTGGGGCAAGGATGCCGCTGCAAAACGCGATCCTGGCTCAAATCGAGTTCCATCGCGTACGCGCTCGGCACGTTGACATCGAATTCCGCGCGAATGTGTCCGCGGGCGAGCGAAATCGGGGCGTTTAGGGGCTCCCAGGAACGGGTAAAGTACCAGGCAGCCCAGCCGCCTAAGACGGCTAGTGGGACCAGCAGCAACGCGAGTCCGATACGGGCCGTCAAAGACAGGCGGGTGAGCATATTCACTTAGACACCGGCGGTCGGCGATTCGCCTCCGCTCGCTTGCCGCGCCTGCTTTATAATCGGAACAAGGCGGAAATTATGCACCTGCGGTGGGCTCCTCTGATTCTTTTGGCTTCTGCGTCCCTGTTCGGCCAAGCGCCAACACCAGCGCCGGCGAAAGTGGATCCGGCGCCCGCCGAAACACAACCTCCCGCGCCGCCTCCGATCCAGGTGCAAGTGAACGAGGTGATCGTGCCGATCACCGTCACCGACGACAAGGGCCGCTTCGTCACGGATCTGGATCAAAAGGATTTCACGATTCTGGACCAGGGCAAGCCGCAGCAGATCCAGTTTTTCACGCGCGAGCGCAGCCAGCCGGTGGTGGTGGGGTTTCTGATCGATCTGAGCAATTCCAGCCGCCTGCATTGGAAGAATTATCAAGATGCCGCGGTGGAGATGGTGCAGAATTTGATTCCCGGCGACAATCCCAAATTCAGCGGCTATCTAATCGGCTATTCCAATACCGCGGACCTGCTGGTGGACACAGGCAGCGATCCCGAGCCGATGGTGGAGCGACTGGGAAAGCTCAAGCCGAGCGGTGGCGCAGCGCTGTACGACGCGATCTACATGGCCTGCACCACCCGCAAGCTGATCCAGGGCGAACCCATCGAGCCGCGGCGCATCCTGGTGATCGTCGGCGATGGGCACGACAACGCCAGCAAGAAGACGCTGGAGGAGGCGCTCGAAATCGCGCAGCGCAACCTGGTGACCATTTACGGCATCAGCACCGTGGCCTATGGATTTGACAACGACGACGCGCATAACCTGACGCGGCTGGCCGAGGAGACCGGCGGGCGGGTGGAGTATCCGCTCGAGAACATTTATAAAGACGTGTCGGGGGTTCTTTCGACGCCGTCCGACGAGGGCAACTACGTGCTCCACGTGGGGACGGGCCAGTACGCGGCGGAAATCGCCAACAACATGTATCACGCCGTGGAAGACGTGGTGGGCGAAGTAACCACGCAGTACATCATTCGTTATATTCCGAGCGAGACCGACTCCAAGCCCGATTTACGGAACATCGAGGTGCGGGTGAATCTCCCGAATGTGAAGGTTCGGGCACGCAAGGGATATTATCCGTCCGCGCCGTGACGATAAGGTGAGGGGGAGGAATACGAAGAATACGAGGGAGACAAGGAAGATTCCCTGTATTCTGTA
>JASIGB010000727.1:0-5907 GCA_030045355.1 Bryobacteraceae bacterium | reverse complement strand
ATATTCAGGCGCCGATCGCCGCACGCAGCGCCAATGAACTCGCCACGTTCCTTCGCACCGGGCGGCCCGCGTCTGGAATGCCCGCGTTCGATTTGACGGCCGGGGAGATGACCTCGCTAGTAGAGTATCTGCGAACGCTCGCGCCGATGTCGCGCACCGCCGAGCCGGTTATCGTTCGCCAGAAGGTTCAACTGGCGAGCGGCGAGACGCTCGAAGGCCAGGTGCTGAATCAGGGCCCGCGGGATCTTCAACTACAGACCGATGACAAGCGCATCCATCTGCTGCGCAGAGCGGGCGAGCGCTATAGGGAGGTAACTTCGCAAACCGACTGGCCGACTTACAACGGCGACGCGGGCGGCAACCGCTACACCGCCCTCGCACAGATCGACAAAAACAACGTCCACAATCTCGCGCCGCGCTGGATTTTTCCGATGCCCAACATCGCGCAGATTGAGAGCACGCCGCTGGTAGTGGAAGGCATCATGTACGTGTCGAGCGCCAACGAGGTCTTCGCGCTGGACGCGGGCACGGGCCGGCAGATCTGGCACTACCGGCGCGCCCGCACCAAAGGCATCGCGGGAAACGCGGCGCTCGGATTCAATCGCGGCGTGGCGTGGAAGGGTAACCGTATTTTCCTGCTGACCGACAATGCGCATTTAATCGCGCTCAATCGCCTCAACGGCGAGTTGCTGTGGGAAACCGAAATGGCGGACTGGCATTTGAACTACAACGGCACCGAAGCCCCGCTGGTGGTCGGCGACTTGGTGATTTCGGGCACCGCTGGCGGCGATGAAGGCGCGCGCGGTTTCCTGGCCGCATACGATGCGACCACCGGCAAGGAAGCCTGGCGGTTCTGGACCGTTCCGCAGCCCGGTGAGCCGGGATCGGAAACCTGGAACGGCAAAGACGCGGAACATCGTTCGGGCGATACGTGGATGACCGGCACCTACGACCCCGAGACCGATACGCTGTTCTGGCCGGTGGGCAATCCGGGCCCGGATTTCGATGGCGACGAGCGCTCGGGCGACAATCTCTACACCGATTCGGTGCTCGCGCTGGAGCCCCGGACCGGCAAGCTCAAATGGTATTTCCAGTTCACGCCGCACGACGTTCACGATTGGGACGCGCAGGAGCCTCTGGTAGTGGTGGATGCGGACTGGCATGGCGCGCCGCGCAAGCTGCTGTTGCAGGCCAATCGCAATGGGTTCTTTTATGTGCTGGATCGCACCAACGGCGAGCTATTGCTCGCCAAACCGTTCTTGAAAAAATTGAACTGGGCGGAGGGCATCGCGAAGGATGGCCGGCCCATGTTGAAAAAACTTCCGGAGATGCCGGGCGGGGAAGTCTACGTGTGTCCGGGATTCCAGGGCGGCACAAATTGGTTCTCCACCTCCTTCAATCCGTTGACTGGGCTCTATTACTTCCAGGCGCTTGAACGCTGCAACCTGTTTTCCAAAAATCATGGCGAGTGGCAAGCCGGCAAAGGCTACATGGGCGGCGCCGCGCGCCCGGCACCGGGCGAGACCTTCGAAAAAGCTCTGCGTGCGATCGATATTCAAACCGGAGAAATCCGCTGGGAGGTCCCGCAGTCGCCCGGTTCCATCACTGCTTCCGCTGGAGTGCTTTCTACTGCGTCGGGTCTAGTGTTCTTCGGCGAGAACAGTGGCGCATTCATGGCCGCCGACGCGGCGAGCGGCGCCATTCTCTGGCAGTTCCCCACCAATCAGGTTTGGAAAGCCTCGCCGATGACCTACCAGTTCGACCACAAGCAGTACATTGCGGTGGCGGCGGGCAGCGGGATCGTCGCGTTCGCGCTTCCCGAGTAAGCTGCGCCGGAAAATCCGCTAGTCCGTTTTAGTACAAGACTGGCTTGCATATAGCCAACTATCTTGATAGACTTAGTGAACATGAAAATCTTGCCTGCTGCCCTTGCTGGGGTGGTCTCCCTGGGATTTGGGTCCATGATTGCCCTTGCCCAAGACGATGTTACGACGCAAAACGCGGCGAGCGCCTACGGAGGCGCTTATATCACCGGGCCTGCTTCTAACCCATTGAGTTTTTTAAATGGGCCAGCCTATAGGACTACTGGACAGAATACGCCTTATGATTTCCCCGACTTCGCTCCCATGAGCGCCTTGGACGAAGAGCTCCCGTCCTGGATCTACTTCGGCCTCGAAGAGCGCCTGCGCGCCGAAAGCATGGTGAACCAGAGCTTTAAGCGGGACGACGTTGATACCTACCTGCTGAACCGCTGGCGCTTCTCGATGACCATCCAACCCACCAGTTGGATGAAATTCGTGGGCCAGATGCAGGACGCGCGCGCCTGGTGGCAGCAGCCGCCGTTGCAGCCGCCGAACACCAATCGCTTCGATCTCAAGCTGGCTTATGCCGAATTCGGCAATCCGAATCGGCAATGGATCAGCTTGCGTGTGGGACGCCAGCTCATCAACTACAACAACACCATCATCGCGGATTCGGAATGGCGCGATCAGGGCCGTTCCTACGACGCCGTCGTCACCAACATTCAATACCAATGGTTGCAGCTCGGGATCTTCGCTGCTTCCGCGGTAGTTCCCATGGACGAGGGGATCAGCCACCACCAGGAAGGCAACAACATCTACGGCATTTACAGCCACCTCAACAACTCCTCGGCCAAGATGACATTGGAGCCCTTTGTTTTGTGGCGCGTGCAGCCGAGCGTTTCCGTCGAAACGGCCAAGAAGGCCACTACCGGTCCTCAGAGCGAACAGGCCTACGGCCTCCGCTGGAAGGGCCTGGCGTGGAATAACTTCGACTACTCTTTTGAAAGCATCCGCGAAGGCGGCGACGATGGCAGCAACCGCATTCGCGCTTGGGGCACCACGGACGGCTTAGGCTACCGCTTCTCGCCCGTGCCTTGGAAACCGCGCGTGTTCACTCAGTACGACTACGCTTCAGGCGACAAGAACGCGCACGACGGCATCCACCAGACGTTCGACACGATGTATCCTACCGCGCACGATCGCTTCGGAATTTCCGACCAGTTCGGATGGGAGAACATCAAGGCGATTCGCGCGGGAGGAACCGTGGAACCTCACCGCCGCTGGACGGTGACGGCTCAGTGGCTGGACTTCTGGCTGGTGAGCGCGACTGACTCGCTGTATAACACCTCCGGCGGCTCGATCGTGGACAATGCGAAAGGAACAGCCGGCACTCACATCGGCAATGAGGCCGATACGTACACCTGGTATGAGCTCAACCGGCACGTGAACGTAGGCGTCGGCGTGGGGCACATCTTCCCGGGGCAATATCTGAAGATCATGGAAAAGGGGCCGAACTTCACCTATCCGTACTTCGCCGTCAACTTCAAGGACAATTACACGCCCCGTTGAGAACGTCCGCTGGCATCGCAGCCTCCAAGTGGTTGCGCGTTTGATAGACTTCCCACAGGACGATGCTGCGACGTGACGCTTTGGCCCTGCTCGGTTTGTCAGGAGCAGTGCAGCTCGCTGCCGCGCCCTCGGCGCGCGACCGGTTTATCGGCGTCTGGCGGCTGGTCAAAGAGTACAACATCGGCGAAGACGGCAGCGAAGTTCCAGCGGCCCTCCGGCAGCGCGGCCACATCTCGTGGGATCGCGCCGGCCGCGTTTGGGTGCTGCTTTACGACGAGGGTCGCACCGCTCCGGCCAATCCGCTGATGCCGACGCTCGAAGAGTACCGCGAAATGAATGCCGGTTTGATGACCTACTTCGGGACCTACGAGGTGGATGAAGCCAAACAAACCGTGACCCATCATCTCGAAGCCGCCGCCAACCCCGGTTTGATCGGAACGGACCTGGTGCGCCATTACGTGTTTTCGGGAAATCGCCTGACGCTCATCTTCGCCGGCCAGGCGCAGCGGCATATCGTATTTGAGCGCTTGCCCGACGCCTAGAATCGCCGCGTGCGGGTCATCTCTTCCTTGGGCGGGGGTGAATCCCGAATCGGGGGTCATCGCGCGCGATGGCTTCCGCCACTTGTTGCATGGTCGGTTCGAAACGCTCATGGCGCGAGTCGATGTAGAGCCACTTCCGCAGGACGTCATGAGGTGCCAGGTGGGGGAACTGGCGGGCGATGGCGCGATGCTGCGCGTATTCGGTGCAGATCAGGACTCCGTGCCACTTCCAGCGGCCGGTTTTAGCAGGCTCGACCAGGACCAGCATCATGCGGCCGAACAGATAGGCGGCCAGTCCACTGAACATTCTCTTAGTGAAAAAGCTGGGGTGATCTTTGAAGGCCTGAAAGATCCATTCGTTGTCGAACGTTCTGGTGCCAGATTCGCGGCGGTCTCCGGGCTCACGCCTCTTGATACGACCCGTCATGCGGCGATTTTCGCATATACTACATCTGCGAAACGATCCAGGAGGCAACGCACATGCATGCCGTGAATGTTCCAACTCGTGAAGCGGGCGGGAAGCGCTGGTTGCTGTGGACCGGGCGCGTGGTCTCGCTCTGGCCCGTATTTGTTGTTCTCGCGAGCGCCACCTGGAAGCTGACCCGCAATCCCGCGTACGTTGCCGAGTTTGCGAGAATCGGATGGCCCGAAAGCGCTCTGCCGCTGCTTGCCGGGCTGCAACTCGGCTGCATCGTGCTCTACCTGATTCCGCGGACGGCGATTCTCGGGGCGGTGCTGCTGACCGGTTACTTAGGCGGCGCGATTGCCAGCTATGTGCGCATCGCAGATCCGTATCCTCTGTTGGTTCCACTTTCGACCGCTGTGATCGCCTGGGTGGGAATCTGGCTGCGCGAGGAGCGCCTGCGACAGCTGCTGCCGTTCCGCGCGCGCGCCGTGCGGCCCTGACGAATCGAAGGCGCCCCGCCGCTGGTATATCCTTACAGCTAACCCGCTATGCCACTCTGCGCTTCCTGCGTCACGGAGATCCCCGAAACCAGCCGATTCTGCCCGCAATGCGGCCAACCGTCCGGCCGCCTGGATCCGGAAAACGCGGTGACCAGGGCGACGACGGCTCTCACGCAAGCCATGCCCGAGCAGCGCACGCGCACCCCTGCGCCGGTGCTGGACGCGAGAGAACGCTTCGCGCCGGGCGCGCTGCTGGCCAGCCGGTATCGCATCGTCTCGCGGCTGGGCAAAGGCGGCATGGGCGAGGTTTATCGCGCCGACGATCTCATCCTGGGCCAGCCGGTGGCCCTGAAATTTCTGCCGGAATCCGCCAAGGACAACCTGAATCTTCTCACCCGCTTTTATGACGAAGTGCGCATCGCGCGCCAGATCTCGCACAAAAACGTCTGCCGCGTTTACGACATCGGGGACATGCAGGGACAGCCGTATCTTTCCATGGAGTACATCGATGGCGAGGATTTGGGCAGTCTGCTGCGCCGCATCGGGCGGCTGCCTCAGGATAAAGCCCTGGAGTTCGCGCGCAAGCTGTGCGCTGGCGTCGCAGCGGCTCACGCGCAAGGCATTCTGCATCGCGATATCAAGCCGGCCAACATCATGATCGACGCGCGGGGCGAACTGCGGATCACCGATTTCGGTTTGGCGGCGGTCGCCGAGCAATTGCAGGGCGCCGAGATTCGCAACGGCACCCCCGCGTATATGGCGCCGGAGCAGCTTGCGGGCGAGAAAGTTTCCGTCGCGAGCGATCTGTACGCAGTCGGGCTGGTGCTCTACGAGATGTTCACCGGAAAGATGCCGTTCCAGGCCGGCACGCTTGCCGAGATGATGCGCCTGCGTCAGGAGAGCCGCGTGACCATGCCCTCGACGCTCATCGGCGAGCTGGATAAGAATGTCGAGCGCGCCATCTTGCGATGCTTGGAAGCCGACACAGCAAGGCGGCCGGCATCCGCACTCGCGCTTGCGGCGCTGCTCCCCGGCGGCGATCCGCTAGCCGCGGCGCTCGCCGAAGGCGAGACCCCGTCACCGGAAGC
>JASIGB010000726.1:0-4010 GCA_030045355.1 Bryobacteraceae bacterium | reverse complement strand
TGGCCCACGCTGACCGCCTGGAAATTCATTCCCAGGATGGTGGGCACTTTGGTGCGTGCGGTTCCGTCGTGATTCTTGCCCGCAATTTCGTTGAGGATCGCATTCACCTTCAGCGTGTCGTAACATTGGATGTTCTGAAAACTGTTCGTCCAAGTGTCTGAAGAAGACACCGCAGTCTGATCGGGCAACGGATTGCAGCTTACCGAGCCTGCGCTCACGCCGGGCAGATTCACGGGAATTGAATTAATTTCCGGCGCGTAATAATCATCCAGGTTGGAGCCATTGCCGGGACCTGCGACCGCCGAATATGCCGGATGCTTATCGGACCAGGCTGTATATCCGCCCGCGGCATGAATCACGCCGAAGATCGTGTTGGTCCGGACGAAATTCCAAGGATAAACCGGCGCGCAGCCTTGGCTGGGATTGCGCACCAACCGGCTCGGATCGATTGAGGCAATGCCGCCGTCAGCCAGCCCTGCCCCGGGTGCGCCGCCATTCAGCAGGGTTTGATTGATATCGACGCCCTCGTCGTATTCCGTTGTGGTTCCGCTCGGCGTGGCGTAAGGTGTGCAGGTGCCTGCCGCCAGACCGTCGCCGGTGGTCACCGCGGGCGGGTCGAGCGAGCGGTCATAAGCATCGTCGTAAAAAGCTCCGACCGTCCGGGGTGACCCGCCTGTGACAAGCGCCATGAGGCCCGGAAACGAGTCCGATGGCCGCGAGGTCGACGAATAAAGATAATTGATGCCGGTAGGCTTGAGCTGCGCCAGGTTGGGGCAGAACGGAGTTCCTCCATTCGCGCCGCTGATTCCGTTGGCGCAGTTGATGAAATCCAGCGCATGCATGCCGTCGATGCTAATCAGCAATACATGCTGGATATTCTGATTGCCGAAGAACGAAGGCTGCGCGAACAGACGCTGCGCCGGCGCCACGGCCAATAGCAACGCGGCCGCGAGCGAACATCGCTTCAAGTTCTGTTTCATTGTTCCCCTCTGTCGAATAGGATTGACGGGCCGGAAGCGGCCTGCCAGCGAACAGTATGGAAGCGGTCCATGAACGGTGTTTTGCAGCGCAATAAATCTTCCGTGAATATTTGAGTCGCCCCGTAACGGTGAGGTCACGTTAGCCGCGCAGGTTGTGGGATCTCGCGACGCGGGACAGCAATGCGGTCCCGGCACTTATTCCGCGGGCACTATTCCGTGCGGAGGGCTTCGACTGGATCGATGGCCATAGCACGGCGCGCGGGAACATAACTGGCCAGCACGGCCGCGATCATCAGCAGAGCGCAAACTGCCGCGTAGGTCAGCGGATCAAGGGCGGTGACCCCAAATAATAAAGACGACATCAGACGTGTGAGTCCCGCGGCGGCGGCCAGGCCCAGGACGGCTCCCACGCCGGCCAGCAGGAGGCCTTGACACACGAACACGCGCAGCAATCCGGCCGGCTGCGCGCCCAGCGCCATGCGGATTCCGATTTCACGGGTCCTTTGCGCAACAGCGTAGGCGATCACACCATAGATTCCCACCAGGCCGAGCATCAGAGCCATGCCTCCAGCGATGGCCAGCATCACGAGAGTGAACGAGGTTCGCGCCATGGATTGATCGTAGAGTGTCTTCAGTGTGGTGTCGAGGAACACCGGCTGCCTTCCGTTGATGGACCAGATGACTTGCCGCTCCTCGTCCAGCAGACCCTCCGTTCCAGTCCGATTGGAGCGGACGGCGAACATGGCGGCGCCAAGGACGAACCCCTGTGGGCCGCCAAAGAGCCATTGGTCCATCAGGGCGGGCCAGTAGGCCATGGTGGGCGGCTGCACCTGCATGCCGTTGTCATAAACATCTTCGACTACGCCCACCACTTCGCGCCACGCATCGGTGCTACCGACACGAATCCGCTTGCCCAGCGCCGCGCGCGGCGAGCCCCAGATCTCTCGCGCCAGATTCTCGGAAACGATGGCTACATGCCGTTTCTCATAAAGGTCGGTCCAGGTGAACTCACGCCCCGCGAGGACGCGCGTTCCCATGGTCTTGAAGAATCCGGGCGCAATCATGCGGAATCGCCGGGAGGGTGGAACGTGGCCTGCCGCGAAAGGTTTGTCTTCGGCATACACCGGATTGTTGGGGCTCAGGAATGTTTCGAGCGGCGCGGCATTGGCGAGCGCCACCGAGGTGACGCCGGGAATAGCTGCGAGCTTGTCCATGATTTCGGCGTAGACCCGCATGATGCCCTCGGGGGTGTTGGCCACGGTTTCCGGGACCAAAGTATGCACGATCTGGATCTGTTCAGGGTGCGTGAATCCCGGATGGACGCTGCGCAACTGCTGAAAGGTGCGAATCATGAGGCCGGAGCAGATCAACAGCACCAGTGCCAGCGCCACTTGTACCACCACCAGCGTGTTCCGCGCTCGGTGACGCTCCCGGCCCTGGCTGAACGTGCGACCGGTGCCCCGCAGCGCCGTCGCGACGCGAGGTCCCGCGTACTTGAAGACGGGTATCAGCCCGAAAAGCACACCCGAAAACAAGGACACGCCCAAGGTGAAGGCCAGCACATATGGATCGATTCCGATTTCGTGCAGCCGCGGCAAGGAGTCCGGACCCTTCGCGACCAAAATCCGCAAAGCCGCATAGGCGATGCCGAGACCCAAGGCGCCACCGGCCAATCCCAATGTCATGCTTTCGACCAGCATTTCCCGAGCGATGCGGCGCCAGCCGGCACCCAGCGCGGCGCGGATCGCAAGCTCCTGCTGGCGGCTCTCACCGCGCACGAGCATGAGATTCGCCACGTTCGCGCAGGCGATCACCAGAACCAACAGGAGCGTCCCCATGACGACCCAGAGCGTCGTGCCGACGTCTCCCACGATCTCCTGCTTCAACGGCTGAATCTTAGGCCCGATACGAGCGTTCTCGAAGATCGCCCGGCCAAAGCCCGGCGTGGGCGGCCAAGCGCGCAGCCAGATTCCCAACATGCGGGCCTGATCCGCATTGGCCTGGACGAGGGTGACGCCGGGTTTGAGCCGTGCAATCCCGCGATAGCTGAAATCCCCCAGAAAGACTTTACCGCGATCGAACCGATGCGGAACAATCAACTCGGGATCGCGTACGAAGCGAAAATCCGCCGGCATCACGCCAATGACAATGTGTGGAGTTCCGTTGATAGTCAGCGAGCGGCCAAGGATGGATTTGTCGCCTCCGAAACGCCGCTGCCAATAGCCGTAGGTGAGGATCACCGTCTCCGCCGTACCCGGCGTGTCGTCGGCTTGGGAAAACCAGCGGCCCAAGAGGGGCTGGACGTCCAAGGCATCCAGGACGCCATAGGTAACGTAGAGCGCGCGGGGGAAGTCCGGCTCAGCAAGGCCGGTGACGTTTGCGCCATTGGAGTCCCACACACCAAACTGCTGAAACGTGCGGTTCTCGTCGCGATAGGTGAAATACATGGAGGGAGTGCATTCCAGGCTGTCGCCGAAGCCGGGCAACCCGGGCGCTGTGTGCCAGACGCCTACCAGGGCATCAGCATGCGGATACGCGAGCGGCCGGATCAAAACGCTGTCGATGACGCCGAAGATGGTAGTGTTCGCGCCGATGCCGAGGGCGAGGGTAAAGAGAGCGGCGGCGGTGAACGATGGATTGTGCCGCAGGCCGCGCAACGCGTAGCGAAAATCGCTCGAGAGAGAATCGAGCCAGCCAATTCCGTTCATCTGATAAATCTCCTCCCGCCGCGCGATCAGATTGCCGGCTTGCTTGAGCGCCGCCGCGCGGGCTTGCTCCGGCGTCAAGCCCTGCGCGCGGAACGCGTCGGTTGCGATATCGAGGTGCGCTTCCATTTCCTCGCGCCATTCACGATCCGCTTTATTGCGGCGGAGATAATTTCGCCAGGACATGTTACGACGTCCGCATGACGAGTTGGATGGCCCGGATCATCTTGTTGAAAGCGGTGGATTCCGCTTCGAGCCGCTTCCGTCCGGCGGGAGTAAGCCGGTAGAATCGCGCGCGCCGGTTCAAGTCCGTCACGCCCCATTC
>JASIGB010000725.1:0-2638 GCA_030045355.1 Bryobacteraceae bacterium | reverse complement strand
GCGCGGGCACTGAACAAAGCCGGCGATGCGCGCCTGGCGCTGGGGAATGCCTCGCACGCCGACGCCTTCGACCGCATGAACAATAAAGTGCAGCACTCGGAAGCCTTGAGCCGCGCCAAAGCCGAGTTGACCGGCGATTCCATGGAGGATCGGCTGGCGTCGCTCGAAAAGGAAGAAGAGGTGTCGCGGCTTTTGGCCGAGCTTAAGTCGAAGCGCGGCCAGTAGGGGTGGCGATCTCGGCGCCCCAGCGCTCGGTGAGATCGGTGTGGATGCCGAACTGATCGAGCGTGCGCATCACCACGTGATCCACCAGCGCTTCCATGGACTGCGGATGATTGTAGAACGCCGGGACCGGCGGCAGGATGACCACGCCCATGCGCGCCAGCTTGAGCATGTTTTCCAGGTGGATTTCGTTGAGCGGCGTCTCGCGCACCAGCAGGACCAGCTTGCGCCGTTCTTTCAAGACCACATCGGCCGCGCGATGAATCAGGTTATCGCCCTGGCCCGTGGCGATCGCTGCGAGCGTTCGCGCACTGCAGGGTGCGATCACCATGCCCGAGGTGAGAAACGATCCGCTTGAAATCGCCGCGCCCTGGTCGCCCGGGGAGTAGCTGTACGCCGCCATTTCGCGAACACGCTCGAGCGAGTAGGGAGTTTCCTCGGTAAGTGTGTGCGCGCCCCATTTGCTGACGATCAGGTGCGTCTCGACCCCCGTGGCGCGCAGCGCCTGGAGCAGGCGAACGCCGAAAATCGCGCCCGTCGCGCCCGTAATTCCCACCACCAACCGCAGCGGCCGATCTTGCGGCATGAAGCTTTCATTTTAGCGGTCTAATCCTTCTGTTTCCAGCGCAAGCCGGAGGCGAACTCGACGCCGACGGCAAAGTTGGTGTTGCGCATGCGCATGGAGTAGCGTACCGAGGCGGATCCCGCAAGCCCCAGCCCAGGGGCGGCCAGCATCAGGGGCGTCTGGAGCGCCGGCGCGAGCGGCATTTGCAATCTTAGGCCCCATTCACAAATATCCAGAGCCTTGGCATGGGCAAAACGGTCTTGGCCGGTCTCGCGCCACATTACGGAAACCTGGCAGTCACAAGGTTGCCTCGAAGCTCGGCGCATGTCGTGATGGCGCACGTCGTGGTGGTTCTCCATAAAGGATTCCCACTTCCACGTTAGATCGAACCCAGGGACTTGCCATAGAACACACGTTCCGTTACCCGGGTCCCAACCAGTTCTAGCCCGTTTGGAACTCAGGATGCCAGCAGAAGCGAAGCAGGTGAACAATGGACGTCGATTCCATCCGAAGCCGGTTCATTCAGGAAAACCTGCGGCGTGCGCTTCTGGAGAAGGATCGGGAGCGGGCGATACGGGTTTTGTCGGCCTTTCGAATTTACTATCAATGGTTTGAAGCGCGTATTCCAGATATGGAAAGACTCGCCATTCTGACGCAGTTGGCGCGCCTGGAAGAAACCCAAGCCGGAGGAAATACCGGCGAAAAATCTTCTCAGCGAATACTAATCGCGTAGGGCATCACTTCCAGGAAACCGTGTTCGGAAAGCGCACGGATCGGCAGCTCCGGTAGCTTGCCGAGTATTTTTTCTATACGCATCTGGACTTCGGCGCTCGGGTCATTGCGGCTGAACAATACCTCGAGGAGGCTGCGCCGCCCTGGATAAGGGACCAGGGTTACGCCTTCGGAAGCGGGCATGTGAGCCTCCTGCTTCAAGGCTTCCACCGCTAAGTCCAGGCCGCCCAATCGGTCCACCAGCCCGTTTGCCTTCGCCTGCGCGCCCACCCAGACACGGCCCTGCGACAGCGGTTCAATCTGGTCGAACGGCCGGTGACGTCCCTCCGCCACTCTGCCGACGAATGCCCGGTAAAAATCATCGATTTGGCCGGTCAATTTTTCCCGCTCGGCATCGCTCAGCGGCACGGCGGGGTCGTCCAGGTCCGCAAAGCGGCCCCGCGTGAGGAGTTGCTCGTTCATTCCGACCTTGTCGAATAGACCATGCAGCGCGAAACGCGCGAAGATCACCCCGATGGAGCCGGTTAGGGTGTTGGGATAAGCAATGATGGGATTACCGGTGACAGAGACGTAATAACCGCCCGACGCGGCTTCGTCGCTCATGGAAATCACCAGCGGTTTTTTCCTGCTCAGGTTCTTGGCTTCATGCAGGATGTCGTCGGAGGCCACGGCGTCACCGCCCGGCGAATCGATGCGCATGATGACGCCTTGGATAGACGAATCGTTCTCCACCTGCCGCAGCAGCTTGATGAATCCTGTCCCGGTGAAGCTTTCATCGTCCGCGGCATCAATTCCGGTGCCGGCGGTAATCATTCCTTGTCCGACGATCAGCGCGATGCGATGCGTTCCAGCCGCCGCGCCTTTTTCATAGGCCGGGCCGGAAATCCGTTTCAATTCGGTTTGGTTCAAGCGAGTTTGCATTTCGCCCACCGCCTGATCTTCATAGCCCAGCATGTCCACCAACCCGCCGGCCAGGGCATCGTGCGCCAGGAACGGGCCGTTATCGATCATCGCTCGTACGGCATCTGCTGGCTTCTTACGGCCCTGAGCGATCGTCGAGATCAGGTCGGCGTAGTATTGATCGAGGATCGCGTTCAACTGCTCGCGCGTCTCGGGCGT
>JASIGB010000724.1:0-3415 GCA_030045355.1 Bryobacteraceae bacterium | reverse complement strand
GGAGGCGTAGCTGGTCATGGCACCGAATCCATTGGTGATCACGTCAAAGAAATGGCCGACCGGAGCGTGCACCAGGCGGTCGGAATAATACGACGGCGGCTGGCGGAAGCCGCGCATCACCACCATTCCGTTGCCATCGCCCAGACGCCCGTGGCAAGGCGTGCAGTAAATGTTGAAGCGCTGCTGGCCGCGCTCGATGTCGTCCTTGGAAATCGGAATCGGAAACATGTCGACGTCTTCGCCAGCGATTTTGCCGGTGTAGCGGGCTTCGTCGATCTGGAGATGGCCGCGCGCGACGGTCCCGGCCACCATGGGACGAGCCGAGCGGCCATCGGAAAAGAAGTCGGTTTGGGCCTCGGGATTGTAGCGCGGCTCCTCATGCATATCCTGGCGGCAGGCGGCGAGAGCCAGGAACGCCAGCGTCCCGGCGCTGAGCAGAAGTGTGCGGCCGAATTGGTTTGTCACTAATTGGCGTTTGAAGGTCATTTTTGAACTTCGGCCACCTCTTCCGGATTCAAGCCTTCCAGGAACGCGCGCGTGGCCGCGGCGTCAAACTTGGGGTCGGAAGCTTCGATGCACAGATAGAAGCGGTCCACCGAAGCATGCTGGGAAAAACTCTCGACGTTGAAGACGGGATGATAAGGCTGCGGCAGTTTGTTGAGCGCCAGCATTCCGATTACAGAGCTCAGAGCAGCCAGCAGGACGGTGCATTCGAACGTGATGGGGATGTAGGCCGGCCAGCTATCGAAGGGCCTTCCTCCGACGTTGTGCGGGTAAGCCACCACGGTGATCCACCACAGCAACATGAATCCCCCGACGCAGCCGCACAGGCCGAACAGCAAAACGATGGGCGCGACCCAATTGTGGCGGAATCCGACCGCGTCGGCCAGGCCCTCAATGGGCATGGGCGAATAGGCGTCCATATTGCGATATCCCGCGGCATAGGCGCGATTGGCCGCGTCCAGAACCTCTTCCGGCTCGCGGAACTGCGCCATGATTCCGTAAAGTCCATGCCGATCCCAGAATGTTTCGCTCATGATCTATCCACCCCGCTCATGGCTGCATTTATCCACCCCGCTCATGGCTGCTCTAGTCTCCCTGCGCCGGCCGCGGCGACAGTTGATCGTCATCCAGTACATGGGGCGCGAGGTGATGCAAGACCTCGCGGACCTCGAAAATCGAGATGGAAGGCAGGAAGCGAACGAACAGGGCCATCAACACCAGAAAGAAACCGATGGTACCGATCAGAACGGCCCAATCCCACTGCGTTGGATAGTACATGCCCCAAGAGGACGGGACGAAGTCGCGGGACAAACTGATGATGACGATTACGAAACGCTCCAGCCACATCCCGACATTGACGACGAGGGCAACCACGAACAACCGCGGGATATTCTGGCGCACTCTTCTGGACCACAGCGACTGCGGAATGAGGATATTGCAAAGAATCAGAGTCCAGAATTCGTACTTGTAAGGGCCAGTTGTACGGTTTATGTACATGAACATCTCATGCGGATTGCCGCTGTACCAGGACATGAAGGCTTCCATCATGTAGCCGTAGGCGACGATCAACCCGGTGCCGAGCATGAGTTTCGCGCAAGCGTCCAGGTGGCGTGTGGTAATGAGATCTTCCAGGTGAAACCACTTGCGGGTGGGAATAGCCAGCGTCACCACCATCGCGAAACCGGAATAAATGGCGCCCGCGACAAAGTAAGGCGGGAAGATGGTGGTGTGCCAGCCGGGCAGGAGGCTGATGGCAAAGTCGAAGCTGACCACGGTGTGGACCGAGACCACCAGGGGCGTCGCGAGGCCGCCTAACAGCAGGTAGGCCATTTGGTACTTGGCCCAATGCTTGGCCGATCCCCGCCAACCCATACCGAGCATGCCGAAAGTGATTTTCTGCCAATGGTGCTTGGCACGGTCGCGCATGGTAGCAAAATCGGGAATCAAGCCGACGAACCAGAAAATCAGCGAGACGGTTAGATACGTGGAGACCGCAAAAACGTCCCAGATTAGCGGACTGCGCGGCTGAGGCCATAACCACATCGAACTGGGGTAAGGAAGCAGCCAGTAGGCTAGCCACGGCCGGCCCAGGTGCAGGATGGGGAACATGCCCGCTTGGGCGACAGCGAACAGCGTCATGGCTTCCGAGAATCGATTGATGGATGTGCGCCAATCCTGTTTGAGCAGCAGCAAAATGGCCGAAATGAGCGTGCCGGCGTGGCCGATACCGATCCACCATACGAAGTTGACAATGGCGAAGCCCCACGCCACCGGGATCATGATGCCCCAGACTCCGACGCCCTTGTAGAACAGCCAGAACCCTCCCGCGAGCAGGCCTTGCATGGCCACGAAGGCTATGAACAGGCTGATCCACCATTGTTTCGGGGTGGTCTCGATGGGCTTGAAGACGACACCCGCGATCTTGTCGGTGACGGTGGCGTTGTTGAATCCCGGAGCGATGATCTTATCCGGGCCGGGGTCGATGACTTTAGTCTCGAAGGGCTCGAGTTCTTCGGTATTGAGGTTAGGCATTACCGATCTCCGGGTTGGGGTTGCGCAAGCGCCCCAGATAAGTGGTGCGCGGACGGACATCCAGGTCCTCGAGCAGACTGTAGTTGCGGGCTTGCGCCTTGAGCTGAGCCACGCGGCTCTTGGAATCGTTAATGTCGCCGAATACGATCGCCTGCGTGGGACAGGCTTGCGCGCACGCCGGCGTCACTTCGCCGTCGGCGATGCGCCGGTTTTGCTTTTCGGTGTCGATCTTGGCGGCGGCGATGCGCTGGATGCAGTACGTGCATTTTTCCATGACACCGCGGCTGCGGACGGTGACGTTGGGATTGCGCACGCCGTAGAGGCTTTCCGTGTTCCAATCCGAGTACAGCAGGAAATTGAAGCGCCGCACTTTATAGGGGCAGTTGTTGGAACAATAACGCGTGCCGACACAGCGGTTATAGACCATTTGATTCAGGCCGTCGGCGCTGTGGACGGTGGCGGCAACGGGGCAGACCAATTCGCACGGCGCATTCTCACACTGCATGCACGGCACGGGCTGATAGTAAAGCTCGGGATTGTCCCAGTCGCCCTTGAAATAACGGTCCACGCGGATCCAGTTCATGTGACGGCCGCGGTTGACTTCGACCTTGCCGACCACCGCGATGTTGTTCTCCGCCTGACAGGCAGCCATACAGGAAGCGCAGCCGACACAGGCGTTGAGGTCGATGCTCATGCCCCACTTGTAGCCTTGATAGCGATAATCCGGATACAGGGTGAGCTTGTCGGAAAGCGGCTGGTCGTCATGCTTTTGATCCACCCACTGCGGCTGGTTCTTATATTCCTCCAGAGTGGCGATCCGGACCGGCTCGCTCTCTTCCATGGTCTGGGTGTGCTGGGTAGTGGCGAAGATGTGTCCGCT